>JBCKVB010000035.1:0-14375 GCA_038924245.1 Gammaproteobacteria bacterium
GGAATGGGAGTAAGCCCCGATCAGGAAAGTTCTACCAACCGGAGACTCACGGATGACCACGACCCCCACGGGCCTGCGCGAACGCGTGCGGACCCTTGTTGAAGACGCGCGCTTTCAGCGCCTGATCATACTGCTGATCGTCGCCAATGCGATCACGCTCGGGATGGAAACCTCGACCGCCCTGGTCGAGCGTTTCGGCACTGTCTTGTACGCCTTCGATCGCGCCGTGCTGGCAGTGTTCGTGGTTGAGATCGCGCTGCGCCTCTATGCGCACCGCCTGCGTTTCTTCAGAGATCCCTGGAGCGTGTTCGACCTGGCAATCGTGAGTATTGCCCTGTTACCGCAAACCGGCGCCTTCGCGGTGCTGCGCATGCTGCGCGTGCTGCGTGTGCTGCGCCTGGTATCCGTGGTGCCGAGCATGCGCGGCGTGGTGGGTGCACTGCTGGCGTCCCTGCCCGGCCTGGGCTCGACGCGGCGCTGCTGGGGCTGGTGCTCTATATGGGCGCGGTGATGGCGACCACGCTGTTCGGCGCGCTGTCGCCGGAGTTCTTCGGCGATCTGGGCAGTTCGCTGTTCACCCTGTTCCAGGTGATGACCATCGAAGGCTGGCCGGATATCGCGCGCCCGCTGATGGTGCAGGCGCCGTGGGCCTGGGCCTTCTTTGTCGTGTTCATCCTGGTGAGTACCTTTACCGTGCTCAACCTGTTCATCGCGGTGGTGGTCAACGCCATGCAAAGACAGGTCGCGGCGGAACTCAAGCACGAGGAAGATGCGCATGCCGCCGAAGCCAAGCTCGAGCAGGCGGCGCTGCTGGCCGAACTGCGTGCTTTGCGCGCTGAGGTCGGCGCCATGCGCGGCGAGATCGTGCAGAGCGCGCGGCGCGCAGAACAGTGAAGATCGGGTTGGCGGCGAGGGTCTTGAGCACACGGCCGTGCAAGTCAGGGGTCGCTAAAATCTGCTGACGGCGGCAATCTCGATGATGCGGGATTTTCTCCAAGTCGTGGGGCGCTCCATTGCTTTACGCGGACTGTGCAAGCGGCATCGGGATTCTGGCAAGCCGCTCCGGTTCCATGGAACACACCTTGCCCCGCGCCCTCGATTTTACAGCTGCTTGTGCGCGCCGTCGCAGTGCGGCGCTGATTGGGTATGTTTGCAGCCGCACAGGAACACACGCTTCTTTTCCGTCAACGTGAATTCCACCGGAGTAAACTCACCACCCTTGTGCGAGCCGTCGCAAAACGGCTGGCTTTTGGATTTACCGCAAGCGCACCACCAATAGCGTCCTGCCTCCAACTCCAATTCATAAGGGTAGCGCTGCGCGATAACGGGCTCGGCCATGATTTTCTCCACGCCTGGCGCCTCAGTGGCGTGGCCGGCGAAGTGACACCGCGCGGTTAGCCGTGTGCATCACCCGGGGGTAGAGTGGAGGCCGGAAAGTCGCAGGTGAAGGTGCTGCCCTTGCCGAGTTCGCTTTCAATACGCAGTTGCGCGCCGTGGCGGGTGAGCACGTGCTTGACGATGGCCAGCCCCAGCCCGGTTCCGCCGCTTTCGCGCGAGCGCGCGCTGTCCACGCGATAAAAGCGCTCGGTGAGGCGCGGGATGTGCTGCGGCGCGATGCCCTCGCCGGTGTCCGTGACCTCCAAATGTGCGCCCTGGGCGTCGCTGAACCAACGCACGCGGATATCTCCACCTTCGGCGGTGTAGCGCACCGCATTGAATATCAGATTGGAAAACGCACTGCGCAGCTCGTCGTGATTGCCGTGCAGCGGCAACCCGGGCTCGGCATCCAGGGTGATGCGGTGCTTGCGCTCGCCGCTCAACGCGCGTGCCTCCTGCACGATCGTGGCCAGCATGTCCGGTACCGCAACCGGGGTTTGATTGGGGGCTTTGTTGTCCAGCTCCAGGCGCGACAGCATGAGCAGATCATTGACCAGCCGCTGCATGCGCTCGGCCTGTTGCTGCATGAGCTGCAGTGAACGTATCCACTGCTTGGGACACTCTTCATGAGATTCATTAAGCGTTTCGAGGAAGCCATTCAACACCGTGAGCGGCGTGCGCAGCTCGTGTGATACGTTGGCGACGAAATCGCGCCGCACTTGCTCCAGGTGGCGCACGCGCGTGATGTCGCGCGTGACCAGCAAGTGTTGTTCCCGGCCATAGGGGACGATCTGCGCGGTGAGCATGATTTCGCCGTTGATGGGCGAGGTGAGCTCGATGGTTCTGCTTGGACCGGTGGCGCCGAGCAGCTCGATGAAATCCGGGTGGCGCAGCAGATTGGCGATGCGCTGTCCGATGTCGTGCGGAAGACGCAAACCCAGCATGTCACGCGCGGCGTTGTTGAACCATTCGATGATGCCATGCGTGCTCAGTACCACGATACCGTCCGGCAGAGCGGCGGCCGCCTCTTCAAAACGGTTGAGCGTGCGCGCCAGCTTGCGCTGCTGTTTGCGGCTGCGCATCTCCAGCCGGTAAATCTCGTTGAACACGTCTCCCCACAGGCCGGTTGAGGCCGGTGGCTCGGATTTTTCGCCGACTCTCAGCCAGTGCTCCAGGCGTACCAGATTAAACAGGTGCCAGGCCAGATAGCCCACGGCGCCGAGCAACACAAACAAGAGGGTGTGGCCGAGAAACCAGCCCACGATCAGCATCGTCAGCAACAGGCCGCCGGCGCGCCACAGTTCAATCATCCACTTGCTGTTCATATCAGGAATTTCGCACCTGTGCACGGGAAACGCAAGAGGCTGATGCAATCTTTATCATGGCATAGTTTGCTAAACTTATGCGATGCCGCATAGCAGACAGATACTCGCGTTATTGGCCGACGGGGATTTTCACTCCGGTACGGTGCTGGCTCATGCGCTCGGCGTAAGCCGCAGCGCGGTATGGAAGGCGGTGCGTGTGCTTTCCGGGCACGGGGTGGAGGTCTACGCCGTGCCCGGACGCGGTTACCGGCTTCCCGCACCGGTGGAGCTTTTGCACGGCGACGCGATACTCGCGCAACTGAACCCGCGCGCGCGGCGCTTGCTGGATGGCCTGGAAGTGCATGATGAGTTGGACTCCACCAGCCAGCACCTGCTGCGCAAGGCCGCGCTGGCGCCCGGTGTTCATGCGTGCCTCGCCGAACGGCAAACGGCCGGGCGGGGCCGGCGCGGACGCGCATGGGTGTCTCCCTTCGGCCATAATATATACCTTTCCGTATTATGGCGGTTTGAGCAGAGCCCGGCCAGCCTGAGCGGGCTCAGCCTGGCGGCGGGTGCGGCGGTGGCGCAGGCCTTACGCGCCTTGGGCGTGCAGGGCGCCGGTCTCAAATGGCCCAATGACGTGGTGTGGGAAGGGCGCAAGCTTGCCGGTATCCTGCTTGATATGAGTGGTGAGGCGAGCGGGCCGTGCAACGTGGTGACGGGCGTGGGGCTGAATGTCATGATGCCGCCAACACAGGGTGCTTTGATAGACCAGCCGTGGGTGGATTTACATACCATTCTTGGCGCGCCCGTCTCTCGCAACCGCTGCGCAAGCCGGATATTGGAACAATTGATCGTTACGCTTGACGAGTACGCACGCAAAGGGCTGGCGCCATTCTTGGAAACATGGCGCGCGCTGGATGCGCTGGCCGGTAAAACGGTGCGCCTGCAATGGCCGCAAGGCAGCGCGACCGGCCTGGCGCAGGGCGTGCGCGAGGATGGCGCGCTGCGGCTGTCCGTGAACGGGGTCATGCGCTACTACAACTACGGTGAAGTGAGCGTGCGGGAAGCATCATGAGCGAGACCATCCTGCTGTTCGACATCGGTAACAGCCGCGTGAAGTGGGCCTGGCTGGAGGGCGCGCGTTTACACGGTCATGGGAGTGCGGCGCGCGAGCAATTCGATATTCGCGCCATTGCCGAACCGGCCTGGCCGCCCAGCCGCATTGTGGCGAGCAACGTCGCCGCGCAGGCGTTCGCGGAACGATTTACCGAGGTGGTTAAAAAACGCTGGGGCATGGCGCCGGAATTCATCAAGGCGGAAGCGCACGGTTATGGCATCACCAACGCCTACCGCGATCCTCAGAAACTGGGCGCGGATCGCTGGGCGGCCCTGGTCGGCGCGCGCAGTTTGAGTTCAGACGCGTGCTGCATCGTGGATTGCGGCACCGCCGTCACCGTGGACGTCCTCGATCAGAACGGACAACATCTGGGCGGCGTGATTATGCCGGGGGTGCACCTGATGCGCCGCGCGCTGCTTGAAACCGCGCAGATTTCTTATACCCCCGGCGCGCATGAAGTGGTGCGGCTCACCCCGTTTGCGCACGATACCCAAGAGGCGGTCACTCATGGTACGCTGTACGCCGTGATCGCAGGCATCGAACGCGCCGTCGCGGAGGCGGCAAGCACGGGAAACGGAGACATGAGCCGTTTTATCAGCGGCGGCGACGCCCCGCGTCTGCTGCCCCTGCTAGGGGCCGGTTACCGCCATGAACCGCATCTGGTGCTGCAAGGGCTTGCGCTCATTGCGCGGGGGGCGGGATGAAACGGCTGGTGCTTATTTTTCTGCTGCTCAATGTGGTGTTTTTCATTTGGCACTACAACCGCACACAGCCCGCCGCCAAGGAGAGCAAACCCGCCGCTACGGTTCCGCAACTTGAACTGCTGCGCGAAGTACAGTCCTCCAACCCGCAAAGCCAGATAATACCCGCGCCGAGCGAACCCGAACCGCCCGCCATGGACGCACAACAAGATGCATCCGGCGAACAGCCCGAGCCCGCCGCAGCGCAATAAAATTGCCTTGCCCACCGTGATTACCTACAATGGGTGAGCTTGTGAAGCAAGCGAACGCCCGGCCATGGATGGCCGGGCAGGTGTTCAACAGAAAGGCGATGCCTAGCCAGGGATGGCATCACTGAAATTCTTATAATGCTGGCGTAGCTCAGTTGGGTGAGCTTGTGAAGCAAGCGAACGCCCGGCCATGGATGGCCGGGCAGGTGTTCAACAGAAAGGCGATGCCTAGCCAGGGATGGCATCACTGAAATTCTTATAATGCTGGCGTAGCTCAGTTGGTAGAGCAGCTGATTTGTAATCAGCCGGTCGGAGGTTCGATTCCTCTCGCCAGCTCCAATTAAATCAACAAGTTATGCTGATACACCCAACGGCGATATTTGCCGGGGTTACGCCGGGGTTACATTTCCGGAGCGCCCTCAGTAGCCAGAAACAATAGTTCATCCAACTGTCCTGGCCACCCCTCACCTTCCCTTCGTGAGGTTGGTGGTTACACCGGGGGGGTGAGGCGGGGTGTTTCAGGGGTGCTTGCTGCTGGGTGATGCGGGATGCAAAATAGGCCCACATATTTTTGTGATGCTGTGTTACCTTGCGCTGGCTGAGAGGAGTGCGGAATTTAGATCAAATCAGCACAATTTTTCGATTGACTTCAGTTTTCTGGGGGTGCGATACTGCGCGAAGTGCCTTTGAAACGCCTATCCTTAAAACGGTTTCAGCGATGAACAAGCAATCCAGCAAGGTCTTCGACCTGCATCATCCGCGCTATGCGTGGGATGCGCGTTGTGCGGAAAGACTTTCGGCTGCTGGAACTCAAGTCGATGGAAAAGGCGCTGCGTTGCGGACATCTTCAGCCTACGCGACAAAGCCACCTGCGCTCTCCATTCGGTTTTTATCCCCCCCCCCCCCCGCAGCATCGTTTAACGAGCGGAGCCGTTAGGCGTGAGGCTACAGGCCTCCCACCGACTACGTCAGCAAGCCGGTGGACACCGACCAGCTTCTTTCCGCTCCTGCGGGTTTGGCTGTATAGGTAGGGGGTAGCCACCATGCCGAAGCCGAACAATAACGTGCAGATCCCCGATCCCGAGGTCATCGAGGCTATCTGCTTTGTAAACCATAAATCATAGAGTAAGCTCGTAACTTGCGCTAAGTCGAGCATCCATTGTTGTCACCGTAAACCAATAGGAGAATCCACATGATGACCTTATTCCCAAAAATATTCCGCAGCTTTGCGCTGTGCATGATCATGCTCTTGTGCGTGGCCACGGCCCAGGCGGCAGAGAAGACCCCGGTGCTGGTCGGTTTGGACGGCGAGTTCGGCCTCGATAACAGCATCTCCGCGCAGGCCTTTGATCAGAATCAGCTCATCGAGACTAGCCATGCTTGCCATTGACGATGCCACAGACGCAAACCCCAGGTCCTTGCTTTCAATCCTGGGAATCACCGCAGCAACCTATTTGGCCCTCGGTTGGTTAAGCGTCAATCTTCTGGCGATTCCCGGCGGCTACGCCAGCCCCTTATTTCCCGCAGCAGGCTTTGCCGTTGCGGCGATGCTATGGTCGGGCAACCGGGCCTGGCCAGGCATCTTGCTTGGCTCGCTGCTGCTCAATCTAGGGATAGCCTGGCAGCAGGGTCACCTCGACTATCTGAGCCTGGTAACCGCCTGCGGCTTAGCCGGCGGCGCGACACTTCAGGCGCTGGTTGCCGCGCGCCTGCTGGTGCGCAGCGTGGGGAACGCCTGGCGCTGGCTTGAAACGGAACGCGACATCGCGCGCGCCCTGATGCTGGCCGGCCCTCTGGCGTGCCTGGTTTCGGCGACGACGGGTGTTGCGGTACTGGCTTTGACGCAGTCCATCCAATCCGGCGACTATTTCTACACCTGGTTGACCTGGTGGTCTGGCGATACCATGGGGGTCCTGGTCATCCTGCCGCTCACCCTGGCCACCTTGTATCGCAATCGCTCACCCTGGCGCGAGCGCATGCTGACCGTTGTCCTGCCCATGCTGGTGACGCTTGGACTGGTGGCGGGGTCATATTTTGCGTTCGGCCAGTGGGAACGCGGACAGCAAACAGCCAAGATTCAATTTCACGGCGAAAAATTGGCACAACTCCTCAAGCAACGCTTTAACGCTCACGAGGAATCCATTGCCGCTTTGCGGCGCCTGATTGAAGTGACACCCAGCATGAGTTATCGGCAATTTGAGCATTTCACCCAGCTCACGCTCAAGGACAATCCCGATATCTTTGCCTTGAGCTTCAATCCCTATGTACAACTCGCTCACCGAGATGCGGTAGAACGCGACTTTGGGGCGCGCAACGGCATTCCCGGCTTTGAGATCAAGGAGCGCGATAGTCAGAAACGTCTGGTTCGCGCCGCGGACCGGCCCGAGTATGTCGCTGTTGGCTTCATCGCCCCGCTCAAGGGCAATGCTCCGGCAGTAGGTTACGACATCAATTCCGAGCCAATCCGCCGTGACGCCATTCAACACGCAAAAATTTCCGCCCTGTCAGCAGTAACTGCCCCGATTCAACTGGTGCAGGAAAATCAAAAGCGTGTTGGGGTGCTGGTGTTGCATCCGGCCTACAAAAGGGAGATAACGCCCCGTGACGCTGGTCAAAACAGCGATTTGATAGGCTTTGCAGTTGGCGTCATAAAAGTTGATGAGATGGTGGAAATTGCCACCCGGCCAGCCGCGGTCGACGGTTTGGTGTTCTCCATCGAGGATGCCAATGCACCTGCCGATAAGCGCACCATCTATCAGTCCGCTGCAAGTGCAACGGCTGGAGATGCCGCCTTTCATTGGCAGACGAAGTTAAACATTGCCGACCGCACCTGGAACCTGAGTGTTTTTCCGACCACGGCGTACCTTCAACAGGAACGGCCATGGACAGTCTGGGCGCTTAGCATGGTGGGATTGATCCTGGTGGTGTTGCTACAAATACTGCTATTAGTAACCACTGGACGCGCAAGCCTCATTAACAACCTAGTGAAGGAGCGCACTCGAGAGCTTGAGCAAGCGGATGAGCAGATGAGGCGCCTCAATGCCAGCCTCGAAGAGCGGGTGCAGCAGCGCACCGAGGAGCTGCAAGAAAAGGCCGAGCAGTTGGCCATCACCTCTAAGTACAAGTCGGAGTTCCTCTCCAGCATGTCGCACGAGTTGCGCACACCGCTCAACAGCCTGCTCATCCTGGCGCAGATGCTGGCCGAGAACCCCGAGCACAACCTGAGCGAGCAGCAGATCGAATACGCCAAGATCATCCAGGGGGCGGGCAAAGACCTACTGGAGCTCATCAACGACATCCTCGACCTGTCCAAGATCGAGTCTGGCACCGTCACACTGCAACTCGAGGACGTATCGTTCGCCAGCGTCAGCGCACAGATCGAACGGACCTTCCGCCACGTAGCAGAGAGCCGCGGCCTCGGCTTCAGCGTAGAACTGGCACCGGACCTGCCGGAATCCCTCTACACCGACGCACAGCGCTTGCAGCAGGTGCTGAAGAACCTGCTCTCCAACGCCCTCAAGTTCACCGCGACGGGTCAGGTATCGGTACGCATCGCAGCGGTGGAATCGGGCTGGAGCGTGGACCATGACGGGCTTAACCGCGCAGGGGCGGTGATCGGCTTCTTTGTCACCGATAGCGGCATCGGCTTGGCGGCCGATAAGCAGAAGATCATTTTTGAAGCCTTCCATCAGGCCGACACCGGCACCGCCAGGAAGTACGGTGGCACGGGCCTGGGGCTGTCGATCTCGCGCGAACTCGCACGGCTGCTCGGTGGCGAGTTGCATCTGGTTGAAAGCGCGCCGGGCCAGGGCAGCACCTTCGCCCTATTCATCCCGCTGCGCGCAACCGAATCCGGTCAGGACAGCACATCCTTATCTGCCACAGAGACACAGAGGCACAAAGAAAACCCTGAATCTAAAAAACCGCTGGATTCCTTTACCCCGGATGCGACCCAGAGCGCACCTGCGCAGGAGGGTGCTGCGGATGCAAACCCCAAGAAACCATCCCCCAGCCTATCGCTGTTGCGGACGACCGGGCGGTAATCAAGCCGGGGGAGCGGCTCCAGAGGGAAGAGCGGCGCCAGAGGGAAGAACTGATCCAGGAGGAGCGGCGCCAGATGCTGGAGAAGCTCTACCTGAGCGCCGACAGCCTGGCCGGCAAGAAGGTGCTGGTGGTGGACGACGACGTGCGCAACATCTTCGCCCTCACCGCGGTACTGGAACGCCACAAGATGGCCGTGCTCTCGGCCGAGAACGGCCGCGCCGCCCTCGAACAGCTAGTCCAGAACCCGGATGTGGACATCGTGCTGATGGACATCATGATGCCGGAGATGGACGGCTTTGAGGCCATGCGCCAGATTCGCCAGATGAAGCAGTTCGAGTCCCTGCCGATGATCGCGCTCACCGCCAAGGCCATGAAGGGCGACCGCGAGAAATGCATCGAGGCCGGCGCCTCCGACTACGTCAGCAAGCCGGTGGATACCGACCAGCTTGTTTCGCTGCTGCGGGTTTGGCTGTACCGGTAGTCACCGCAAGGGTCAGGCCTTAGTTGCGGCTTTGGCAATGTCGCACAATCTAGCGGGTGTGAATCCCGCCTTGGTAACCGTTAGCCACGGGCCAAGTATCTAGCCTTAGGAATAGGGAATTTTTTAATAATTTTTTTGGGAAAAATAATAATTATGAACTTAGGAATGGCGAGAATTTTCAAAAGGTGTATGAGGTCAGCTTAAGGGTAAAAAGGCAAAAAACACACAACATCCCCCCGCCCGTCAAGCCACTTGCAAAAAGCAAAGGCGCAAGTGCCTCGCCGTGCTAGTGCAGTGGTAACCTGACAAGCGCCAGAGGAAAGAAGCCTCCCCTGGCTTTCACTCCGTATGAACGTGTGTTCGCTCCGTTTCCGCCACCGCTTCACCACTGCGAACCTCGCGAAAGAAACCTCGCCAGGTTCTTGCGGTTCGCAGGCGGCTAGTGCAGTGCCATTGCTCCTCCTGACGACATATCAGCAAACGCCTACTTGCTAGGCATTGGGGTGAGGCTGAGCCAAACGTATTCGATGATTGGGCGGTAGATAGACTCGAGGAGCTTGTCGTAAGAGGTAGTCAGCTTGATCCTTCGGTCGCCCAGCGGACAGATCCATGTGTCCGACACGACCCATCTATCGCCATAGTCTCCCTCGTAACTGGACCAAGTGCAGAGCAGAGCGTTGTTTCGATCTAACTTTACGCCGCGAACCTTGTAGGACTTGATTCCGGGAACCTTGAGCATGGCTTCAGCCGTTGCGTTTGCGGAGGGTAGGAAGGCAGCTTCGATCGAGCGTGGCGGCTGCTTGGCAAGTTCACGCATGTCGCTTTGGGTTGGACTCGGCGCCTTCCGAACGCTGAGGCGAATCGTCGCCTTCGTTTTTCCGTTCGCGTCCAATGCGTTTGCCGCCACAAGAATCTTGTTGTCTCCTTGGCTGACTGCGATCCCGATGAGTCGAAGGACAGCTTCTGAGGACGTGTTGAGGTGATCTGCGACCTGCTTGTCCATGTACGTCCAGTTTCTCGGAAGTGTGATCTGCGCGACCTCCCCGAACTGAACAGTCGCGAAGGCGCTGCTGGCTGCTTGACTCGGCAGCGGCAGAAGAGAGATGGCGAGGAGTAGTGCAGCTGCCCTCATGCGCGTTTCCCTATGCCGACTAAAGCGCATCTGGCGCGGACTTATACCGGAACAGAAAATATACATTTACGAAAAATGGGATGAATGGGATGAACAAAATGATCATACCCACGGACAAGATAGCAAAGAGAAGACTCAATATAGAGAGACAGACGATAACGTTTCCGACAAGAGCTGCTCGCGCCAGGCGCTTGGTTGTGCGCTTGGCGGCTACGATTGTGAGCCCAAGTACCGCAAGGGGGATGAGTTCACCAATCACACCACCCAATTCGAAAATGTCACGTGGCGGTTCCGGTACCGCGAAATAGTGGTATGCAATTCCAAACGCAAAGAGGACAAAGAAAACCTCATTTGTACGAAGCAATCCCTTGGGTAACATTTTCTACTCCTTATCGGCATCATGGCGTGCCGGTGAGCGCACTATTGTCACTAATAGGGGGGTGTCCTGAATTTTGTGTAAACGGGTTTTGTTTAATGTTGTGGCATCCGGTCTTCGAACTGGATAGTAAACCGGTTTAGGGCCGCTTTCCAGTCCCGGATGGGCATCGTTCACTAGTCCTGCCGGAGCGAGTTGGTCATGTAGTCGATTATCGGCAATAACAGTGTCGCGTCACGCTCCTGATACGAGAGGGTCACTGTGAATGAGCGTGGACTTCTCCACACGCGAAGCCCACGAACTCTTGTTACGCCCGCGTCACCAACGCCCGGTTGTTGGTGCTCGTGAACAAGAACGTACACCCCGTTGATTACCCGCATTTTGGAGCCATACCAGTTTAGCATTCGGGAACCCAATGCTTTTAGTATTAGCTCGTTGGCCTTTCGCATTCCAACATTGATTTCCTTGAGGTCTGCGGACGTAACCTGTCTGGCCTCTGCTTGCGTCATTGGGTTGTCTGGATAAAACCGTGCATTCACATGTGCGAGCCTCTTGCCGCGATCGTCATAAAGGTTCGCGACGAAGTTAAGCGTGTGCTCAGCGTCCTGCAAACCAATTGCCTTTGCTTGTGCCTCGACAAAAGTGTCGAGTGTTGTGCGCTGATTCTCTGAGTGAACGACCCAGTTCTTCGGGACTTCTATTGATGCGCCCTTACCCAGTGGAACACGAACGAAGTTCGAAGCACCCAGAACCGGGGACGCTAAGGCACCGAGTAGCAGACCCGACAATAGAAGGCTGAAGAAACTCCGTCGCGCCCAGGTCATCATTGAGGTTGCTCCTGCGTCTTTGCCGCCTTCCTAAGTATCCAGTAGGACACAAATGCGACAAGGGTTAGCGCCACATGCGACTTGCTCGTGCTTCCGAGAGCGGTAAAGAGAATGACATTAAAGAACCAGAAGGTGGCACAAGTACCGATGGCTGGGCGCAGTACCTCAGCAGTCGTTCCAGTCCGTCACGATCAGTTATCGTGCTTCTCAGTCGACTTGCGGTTTACGAATATGGCGCCAGCTAGTGCAAAAATGACAAGTATGCCGCCGGGCCATTCGGTGATCGCACTTAGGGTCGATGAAATGAAATCGAGGCCGGTATCCTTCGCCGCAATATAATCCCCCGTAAACCCAAAGAACGCGATTACTCCGATCATCACGAACGTTGGCGTCAAAAGAAGCGAAGGATTGTTCGGATAGCGCTTCCGCAAATAAAGCCATGCCACGAAGGAATAAAATAGCGCAAAAAGCAGAGCAGTCACCGCATTTACAGCAATGTCTCTACCGTCTCCACCGGGCGTCAGCAGGATTAGCCAATTTACGACCCAGGCTATCAATAACAATGAAACGTATCGCATCCCCCACGCTCCCTTCGAAAGGATAGGAATTTCAACGCCACTTTTTGAAGTATCCCGTGCTTTTCAGTCATCGTCAATCTGGGAATTTGTCCTCATGCGCGGGACAGCGGGCAATCCCCCGGCCCGCGCCTGAACGCCCACGTCAAAGCTCAGCGGCTGCCGAAGGCAGTCCGCTGGAACGAATGGTTAGCAGTCTTCGGGGAAAGCGCCTCATTGCACGCGAAGAGACCGTGCGGCACCTTCAAAAACCTGCGCCCAGCGCCAGAACATCGCTTCTTCTTCGCCGCCTCCAAGGACAACGGCGCCAAGACGACTATTGAGGCAGTACTGCACAATGGTCAGGCGCACGTTGTATCCCGGGAATTCTTCAAAGCCCACCAATTTGACGAAGTGTTGCGCGTCAAGCTTGAGAACCGCTGCCTCTTTAAGGCGACCAGAAGCTTGCCATTCCGCTTGAAGGTTAGAACAGGTGTAGGCGGAATTGCCAGCGACAGTGACTTGCAATGAGCGGGTGAGGTTGCGGTACTCCGCGACCTGATTCGCGCCCTGAACGGGCTTCTGAACCCAGCCCGCAGGTGGTGAGAAAGATATGCCACGTTTATCTCGAAATGGCACGTTCGCTGGACGATATTCAATTGGTTTAAGTTGAAACGAAGCTATGAAGTGATCGTATTCAGCCCCGGCCTTTGGGTCGCCGGCGGGGTGCCACATTGAAATCCTCATGTACCCGCCATCGATCATGAACGTTACGCCCCGACCAACGTACGGTTGACCTTCGACCGGTGATTGAACTGGTATTCAAGTGCCGGTTGACCGCGAAACGTTACCCGTCGGGACGTTATGAGCTTGCCGCCCTCAACGGCCCGCACCATTGAATGGGTGTGAGCGCTGAGAAATGCATCCATGCTCGCAGTCTCGAAAATTCCGCCTTGCTCCGGGTGGCCGACAAACACGGAGAACCTCGATTTGCGCTCTATCGTCTGGTAGATACGTAGAGACCCGTAGCCGTCCGGACCGGGGAGCGAGCGTGCTTGAGGCTTCGAAGGCAGCGCAACCGAGAAGCCATGTTCGCTGATTGCGTACTCCTGCCAGTCCGCTGGTCCAGCCAGTGACGTGTGACTGAGCAGCGCTAGCACCGCAAGGGTCGGTATGAGGAGAACTCGCATAGTAGTGATGTGAGACTGTAACGTTCGCGTTAACCGGCCAAGGGGCGCGCAGCAGCAAACCTACTCCCAGCACTGCACCACTGTCGTCCATTTGCGTGCCTCGTCGCCTAAATCGGCGAGCGATTTCTCCCAGGCGAAGAACGACCCGCCGGTCTTGTAGGGCACCCTGTTGGCGTCGAGGAACGCTTTCAAGGTTTGCCCGCTGATCGCGAAATTGACGTTCTGTGCCAAGGTTCCAGTGTGCTTGACCATGGCCGCGTCCGAAAGCTTCATGCTGACCACGCCCACCACATGCCCCTTTTTGTCCATGACCGGGCTACCGCTCGAACCCGGTTGAATAGGCGCGGTGATTTGAATCTGGTTGCTGTTGTTGCCCAAGCCGGTGATTGCGCTCACCACCCCCGGTGTGAGATTGCCGCCCGAGGACAGCACGCTATCGAGCGGAAAGCCGAACACCACGATGTCCTGCCCCTGCCGCAGGCTGGCCGGGTCGGGTGAGAGTGCCGCTGCGGCGCGCGTCTCGCCGGGCATTTTGAGCAAGGCAAGATCGCTGACCTCGTCGCGCGTGATCACCTGCACCAATTCGCTGCGCCCCTGCACTCGAACTTCTTTGCAGCCGGCAACGACATGATGGTTGGTGACGGCGTGACCTTCCGTACTGACGAGAAAAGCCGTCCCGGTGCCTTTCTTGGCCAGCGCCCCACCCGCCGGTGCAGCACTGTCGGCACCCGCAGCCGACTCGCCCTCCCGGCGCAACACCTGCCCCATCTTCCAGTTCGAGGAAAGACGCTCCGCCTCGGCGCGATGGGCTGAACTCAAGGTGATTGAGTCGCGAAGTTCTTTCGTGGATTCGTCTCCCTGTGCGGCAGCCAGATTGATCCACGCATAGGCCAGCACATTATCCTTCGGCACGCCTTCGCCGTTGGCGTACATCAACCCGAGGTTGCGCTGAGCGCTGGCCTTCCCCTGCGCTGCGGCCTTCTGCCACCACTCCACGGCCTTGGCGGCATCCTTAGGCACG
>JBCKVB010000036.1:0-13242 GCA_038924245.1 Gammaproteobacteria bacterium
TAAGGCGGAATGGTAGGGCGCAATATCAATGCAGCGTGTACGGGACGCTTAAGGTAAAGGGCGGGATGGGGGCGTCGAACCTGGCGCCGTCGTCGGCGACCATTTGATAGCTGCCTTGCATGAAGCCGAGCGGGGTTTCGATCAGGGTGCCGCTGGTGTACTGGAAGCCTTCGCCGGGGCGCAGGTAAGGCTGTTCGCCCACCACGCCGTCGCCGCGCACTTCCTGCACCTTGCCGTTAGCGTCGGTGATGACCCAATGGCGCGTGAGCAGCTTGGCGGGCACCGTGCCGAGGTTGCGGATGGTCACCGTATAGGCGAACACAAAGCGATCCTGCTCCGGTTGGGACTGCTCATCCAGATAGCCGACCTGGACCTCTACCTTGATATGATGCGGGGACACTTCACTCATGGCTCTATTTCAACGCAAGATGCATGACAATGCAAGCGCTGCGATTACAACCTGGCCGCCGCCAATACCGCCCCCATCAGTCCAATCCTGGGGTTCAGCACAACGTGCACCGGCATGGCGCGGACGATGTCCGACATGCGCCCCTTGTCCGTGAAGGCCTGCATGAAAGAACCGGACTGGAGCTGACTGACGATGCGCGGGGCAATCCCGCCCGCGATGTACACGCCGCCGCGCGCCAGGGTAATGAGCGCAAGATCACCGGCCCAGGCCCCGTAGATACGCGTGAACATGTCGAGCGCCTCCCGCGCCAGCGCGTCCTCGCCGCGCAAGGCGCGCTCGGTGATTTCCGCCGCGCGCGCATCACCCTTGGCGCCGGCGCTTTGCACCCGCCCGGCGCGCGCGGAGAGGAAGTCATAAATATGCACCAGCCCCGCGCCGGACAGAATGCGCTCGTACGAGACGCGCCCATAGTGGCCGCTTAGGTGGCGTAAAAGCTCCGACTGTAGTTCATCCAACGGGGCAAACGCGGCGTGCCCGGCCTCGGTGGCCAAGGCTTGCGCGCGTCCATCCTGTGTTATCAGCAGCGCGGTGCCGAAACCCGTGCCCGCCCCGGCTATAAGCCGCGGCGCGTGCGGCAACGGCTCGCCCTGTTGTAAGGTGACGAGATCATCGGGTTCGAGCGCCTCGATGCCATAGGCCGCCGCCTGGAAGTCGTTGATGAGGCGAACCCTGGGCGTGCGTAACGCGTCCACGAGGGTTCGAGTTTCCAGTTGCCACGGCAAGTTGGTCAGTTGCGCGCTTTGTCCGCGCGCATTGCTTGAAACTGGGCCCGCCACGGCAAGACAGGCGCCATCCAGCTCAGGCCACCCTGCGTCATCCAGGCATTCCTTTAACAGCGCTGCAAAATCCGTATAAGCGCGACTGGCGTATTCCCGCTGGTAAATAACGCCTCCGCGCGCAAACGGATTGTCAAATTCGCTGATCTGTAATAGCGTCTTGGTGCCGCCGATATCCCCCGCCAATACTTTCATCGTCTGTCATCCAGGAGCGCGGCGGCGGCCTTATCCAGATACCACTCCATTTCATGCGCGGGTTTAATCATTTGCACCGGTAAGGCCGCAGCGCCGGAGGGCGGCGCGAGCACCTGGCGCAAGGTCTCGGCTTTTCCCTCTCCGGCGATGAGCAGCAGAATGTGCCGCGTATGATTGATAACCGGAAAGGTCACGCTGATGCGCCAGGCGCTTTGACTTTGCGCGTACACCGCGACCGCCGGCCTCTTGTCATGCAACGCCGCGCCGCTGGCCGGAAACAACGAGGCGACGTGGCCGTCCGGCCCCATGCCGAGCAATATGAGATCAAGCTGCACCGCGCCATCACCGGCGCGCGGCGCATGGGCACGCAACACCCGTGCGTAAGCCGCGGCGCGCTCGCGCACGTAGGCGAGATCGGCCTCTATGGCATGTATCTGCGACGGCGGAATGGGCACGTGGTTCAACAGGGCCTCGCTCGCCATGCGGTAATTGCTGTCCACATGGTCTCTGGGCACGCAGCGCTCATCGCTGAAGTAAACATGTACCTTACCCCAGTCTATGCGTGAAGAAAATGCCTTGCTCGCCAAGTGTTGATAAAGCCTGAGCGGCGTCGTCCCGCCAGATAGCGCGGCATGAAACGCGCCGCGCGCGGCAATCGCCTGCGCGCACAGCGCCACCCAGCGTTCCGCGGCAGCGCGGCTGAGCGTTTCAAGATCGTCAAACACACGGAGATCAGAGGGCATGGTTTATCCGGCGTGATTGAAATATCACGTTTCTGTGATAATAACGTGATTGACGGCGATTAGCATGGGTTCGAGGCAACAACCGCAGGAGCAGCGCATGAAGATTATAGCCAAAAACCCTGGTTGGCTTATATTATTGGTGGCAATCACTGTACCGGGCGCGACTGCGCAGGCGGACGGGCCTGTTGAAGAAGGAAAATTCTCCGCCGCTGCCGCAGGCAATCTACCGCCCTCCGGCTGGGAACCGCTCACCTTTAAAAACATCCCCCGGCACACAGTCTACAGTCTGGTTAATGATTCCTCTACCACAGTAGTAAAGGCGGTGAGCGAGGCGGCCGCCTCCGGCCTCACGCGCAACGTGAGCATAGACCCCAAACAATATCCCATCATCGAGTGGCGCTGGAAGGTGGACAACGTGATTCAAAAAAGCGATGTCACGCGCAAGAGCGGCGATGACTACGCCGCGCGTATCTACATCACCTTCGCTTACGAGCCCGGCAAGGTGAGTCTGGGCCGGAAGATAAAATACAAAGCCGCGCGCGCCTTATTCGGCGACGTGCCCATCGGCGCGCTCAGCTACATCTGGGAAAACAAATCGGAAATAGGCACGCTGGCGCCCAACCCTTACACGGACTTCGTGCGCATGATTGTGGTGGAAAACGGCGGCAGCCCGGTGGACGCATGGCGAACCGGGCAACGCAACGTCTATGAAGACTATAAACGGGCGTTCGGCGAGGAGCCGCCCATGATTTCCGGCATCGCCATCATGACCGATACCGACAACACCGGCGAATCGGCGACCGCTTATTACGGCGACATCGTATTCAAATCACAGTAGGGCTTAACAACAACCAGGGCCGGAGTAGGTCTGCGCGTGCACCGCGCCCTTGGTCTCGGCGGCACTGCGTTTGGTACCAGCGGGCGCGCACCAGGCGCTGGGCTCGCGCGACATCGCAGGCGGAATGCCGATGAAGTCATTCTTATAGGGGCCCTCGGTGAGCAGTTTGTAGGTGCGCTCACACACCGCCATGCGCTCGCCGCGCGGATACACATGATTTTCATCGTCCGTGATGGAGGCGTAAGGGCCGCGATAAACCACCGCGTGACCGTAATCGAGGCACGCCGTGCCCGCGCCTTTCACAGCGGTGAGCGTGACGGAACGGAACTCGATATCCTCCACCACTTGCCACGGCGCGGCATCCCATTTGTCGTAAGTCACGGCGAGAAAGCCCGCATCGGTGAAGGCGCGCAAAAATTCCTGTTCCTGGAACGCGCCGGAGATGCAGCCGCTCCATAGATCGGGATTGGCCTTGAGATGCGCGGGCACCGGCTCATCGCTCACGATATCGGAGATTGCCACGCGTCCGCCGGGCTTCAGGACGCGAAAGATTTCACGCACCATCTGCTGTTTCAAACCATCGTCCACCAGGTTCAGCACGCAATTGGAAATCACCAGATCAACCGAATTGTCCGCAATCAGCGGCTGCGCCAGACGTTGCCTGGGTTGCCAGCCGTGCAGAGCATCGAGATCAGCGGCGTTGCGTACCGGGTGGGTTTTCAAATAATGCTCCATCGCCTCCACGTCCAGCGCCAAATCCTCGATACGGCCTTTGACAAAGCGCACCCGGTCACTGCCCAGCTTCGACGCCATTTCCGGTTGATACCTGCGCGCCAGTGCGAGCATGTCGTCATTCATGTCCACGCCGATCACGCGGCCTTTATCTCCCGCCAGTTGCGCGGCCATATAGCACACCTTGCCGCCGCCGCTGCCGAGATCGAGCACCACGTCGCCTTCGCGCACATAGCGCGAGGGATCGCCGCAGCCGTAATCTTTTTCGATGATCTCGCGCGGCAGCAGGGCCAGCAGGCCCTGATCGTAATTCACCGGGCAGCACAGCGCGGCCTCACGCTGTTTCGCGGCCCCAGAGTAACGTTCCAATACACTCAGTTGTGCATTCATGATTCGTATCCTATTCTAATTCAGCGCACCGCCGCAACTGCTGCCCTGCCCGGCGGTGCAACCGTAACAGTGATCCCTCACCACTATCGGCCTATCTTCCAGATCGGCCTCCATCAACTCCGACAGATGCACGCGCGGTTTCCCATTAAGACGCAGCGGCAGATTAAGCATCTGATTGAAATCGCAGTCGTACACATAACCCTGCCAATCCACGCTGATGAGCGAGCGGCACATGACGCCATCCAGATTGCTGTCCTGATGCGCCGAGCGTAGCAACGCCATGTAATCCTGAAGCTGGCCCTTGGATATGAGCGTGCTACCGAAGCGTCCAATAGGCATGTTGGCCATGCAGTACAAATGATTAAAAACGACGCCGTAGTGTTCGCCGAGATATTTTTTGTAATCCTGCTCAAGCGCCTGTTGCGGCGGCGGCAACGTGGGCCCTTGGGGGCTATAGACCAGATTCAGCGCAAGCCCGCTGCCCGCCTGGCCGTAGCCCAACATGTTCAACGCGCGTAAGACGCGAATACTGGCGCCGAACACGCCCTTGCCGCGCTGTGCGTCCACGTTATCTTCCAAATAGCACGGTAGCGATGCGGTAATTTCCACCTGATGCGTGGCCAGAAGTTGCGCCATGTCTTCATAGCCCGGCTGCTCCAGAATGGTGAGATTGCAGCGGTCGATGACATGGACACCCAAGGCGCACGCCGAGCGCACCAGATCACGAAAATGCGGATTCATCTCCGGTGCGCCGCCGGTAAGGTCGAGTGTGCCAACGTTGGCGGCGCGCAGATAGTCGAGCACGCAATCGACGGTTTCGCGTTGCATGATTTCCGTGCGCGTCGGCCCCGCACTCACATGACAGTGCAGGCAGGACTGATTACACAAATAACCGAGATTGACCTGCAAGGTCTCCAGACGCGCGCGGTGCAGCGCAGGGAAACCGGTTTTTTCCAGCAGTGGTAGCGTAGCGTGCATAAGTATCTCCTTAGTATGTCCTTACCGCGCGGTAAACTGGAGTAGCCAAACGCTGCAAGCCGCCAACGCGGAGGTGGTGGGCAAGGTAATGATTCAGCCGAATAAGATCAGTTTGAGGGCGTCGGACTGCTTTGGTTTCAGCTTGTCTCCCCAGCGCACACCCCTCAGCGCGCCTGTGCTGACGTGAGTGGTCGCAACCGGCAGACCGAGCAGGGTGGCCAGCAGCGCCAGCATGGTTACATCCCCTCCTTAAACGGCATGGTCAGCCCATATCCTTTCTGAATTTCTTGACCAGCACCGGCGCCAGCGCCAACATGCCCAGCAACGCGAGCGCCAGCAGGACGTCGCCTGTAACCAGTTGCCGCAACGACCCGATGCGTCCCAACGATTGCCCCAAATTGGCAAAGATGAAACTTCCCGGAATGGTGCCGATAGCGGTGGCGGCCACATAGGTGCGCAGCTTGATCGGGGTGAACGCGGGCGCCAGGTTCACCAGCCAGAACGGAAACAAGGGCACCAGGCGCAGGAAGAGCAGATAATGAAATGCGTTTTCCTGAAAACCGGCGATGATCTTTTTGATAAACCCGCCCGCGCGCCGCTGCGCGGCCTCGGCGAACAAGTAGCGCGCGGCGAGAAACACCAGCGTCGCGCCCAGGGTCGCGGAAAACACAATCAGCGCCGTTCCCACCCAGCGCCCGAACAGCAATCCCACCGCGAGCGACAACAGCACCGCCACCGGTATGCTCAAAGCCGTGGACAGGGTATAAATCGCCATGCAAAGCAGCAACATAAGCACGTAATTCTGCTCAGTGTACTGAAGCAATGCGGCGCGGTGAGTCTTGAGCGCCGCGAGGCTCAGCCACTCGCCGCCGCCGAAAATAAAGAACGCCGCCAGCCCGCCCAGAAAAAATAACAGGATGGATAATGTGATCCACCGGCCTGAGTGACGTGTGCGTGCTTGTTCCATGTGCATCTCCGCTCTTTGCTTAAGGAAGCTCTGAATAAGTCCATCCTGGACTTCTCAGAGCACGAAAAGCAAAAACGTGGTTTTTGCTTTTCTTCATGTTTCAAACACTTTCATGTTTGAAAAATGGCGGCACATCCCTGTGCCGCAGGAACCTCTGACTTAATCAGAGGTTCCTTAACTATACCCTGCGTTTTATCACTCATTGCTCACGAAAGTGTAATATTTTTCGGGTTTATGTGAAAAAGCCCGTTTAGCCTGGTCTTTGCGCTTGGATTTGCAGAGTTTTTCGATTAGTCTGCTGCGTTAACCACCACAAACAGCCGCGCTCCAGAGTACATGAAAAATCCAGAATTCGACTTGTGCGTGATCGGCGGCGGCGCGGCCGGGCTGGTAGTGGCCGCGGGCGGTGCGACGCTGGGCGCCAAGGTGGCCTTGGTCGAAAAACATCGCCTGGGCGGCGATTGCCTTTATTACGGCTGCGTGCCGAGCAAGAGTCTGCTGCACGCGGCGAAAATAGTCCACAGTGCGCGGCAGGCGCGCCGTTTCGGCGTGGAGTGTCCTACACCTGTCGCTCATCTGAGTGAAGTCATGCAGTATGTCCAAAGCGTCATCAAAGGCATTGAACCCAACGACAGCCCGGAGCGTTTCCGCGCCCTCGGCGTGGAGGTGATATTCGGCGCCGGGCAATTCACCAGTCCACATACCTTCCAAGTGAATGACAGAACCCTCACGGCGCGGAATTTCGTCTTGGCCACCGGCTCGCGTCCCGCGGTGCCGGCCATCCCGGGCATCGAAAGCGTTCCTTATCTCACCAACGAAAGCATCTTCTCCCTGCGCGAACCGGTGCCGAGCCTGATCGTGCTCGGCGCGGGCCCCATCGGCGTGGAGATGGCGCAGGCGTTCGCGCGGCTCGGCACGCGAGTCTTCCTGGTGCAGCGCGGCGCGCGCATCCTGCCCAGAGAAGACGCCGATCTGGCGCAGGTGGTCGCCGACAGGCTCAGTGCGGAAGGCGTGACCCAGCACCTGGGCTGCGCACCGCTGCGCGTAGAAGGCGCACAAGGCGATCTGCGCCTGCACGTCAAGACGGCGCAGGGCGGCGAACGCACGCTCACCGCCACGCATCTGTTGCTGGCCATCGGACGCGTGGCCAATGTGGAGCATCTGGGTCTGGAGGACGCCGGCGTGTGCGTAGAACACGGCCGCGTGGCAACGGACCGGCGTCTGCGTACCAGCAACCGCCGCGTCTACGCGTGCGGCGATATCGCCGGCCCTTATCAATTCACTCACATGGCCGAGCACCATGCGGGCGTGGTGTTACGCAACGCCTTGTTTCACTTGCCCGCCAAGGTGGAGCAACGCGTCATCCCCTGGTGCACGTTTACCGATCCCGAATTGGCGCGCGTCGGCGTTTCCGAAACCGAGGCGAAACAGCAAGGGATCAAGCATCGCGTATATACCTTTCCCTTTCATGACATTGACCGCGCGCGCGCCGAAGATGAAACGCACGGCTTCGCCAAAATCATCACTGCGCCCAACGGACGCCTGCTCGGTGCGGCGCTGGTAGGCGCTAACGCGGGAGAATTGATACACGAGTACGTGCTCGCGCTGTCCAAAAACATGAAGGCCGCGGATCTGTCCAGGGTGATCCACGTCTACCCCACACTGGCGCAAATCAACCGGCGCGTGGCCGATCAACGGCTCAAGGAAGGACTCACGCCTGGCGCAAAGAAATGGATCAAGCGCCTGTTTCGCCTGCGCGGCTAATGCCCTCGCCGCGCGTCGCCCTCCGCGACACGTTAGACGCTACGTCTGAAGTGCGAAACCAGGTTGTCGTAATCGGCGTGCGAACCGATCCAGTACCAAACCATTTCATCGTTTGATCAGACACCCACTGCGCGCCAGCCGAGACCGATGCGTATCGAGTAGTTGTAGCCCGGATGCAGCGCAGCGGAATCCGGGAGGCCATTTTGATTCCCGGATTCCATTTCATTCCATCCTGGCTACTTGCTTGCTAAAGCCACGATGAGCGCAGGCCAATCAGATTTTGATGCATCGTTATCGTTCATTTTTCACTCTTCCAAGCCTAACGTGGGGTTAAGGGGCTGCGCGCTTTTGCGCCGGAATCTTCCCCCAATAAAATTGACACCTGATTAAACCAATTGATATTCATACGTTGCTGGCGATACGTAGTTTAATGATGAATGGATTCTACTGCGATTATAGAAAGGAATATAGCTGCGTATTACGGATAGCATTTCGTTGTCCTCACTGAACTTGCATCCATGAATCACATCTGCCTTCATGGAATGAAAGAAGGATTCCATGAACGCATTGTCAGTCACCTTGCCCGGTCGGTTCATGCTCTGTGTGATGTGCAATTGCGCCAGTCGCGCCCGGAAAGCATTGGCATAATATTCGATACCGCGATCCGTGTGGAAGATCAACCCGGGCGGCGGACGGCGCTTAGCCACTGCATGATCGAGCGCACGCAAAGTCAGCACCACATTCTTCTGCTGCCCAAACGCCCAGCCCACAATACGACGTGAGCAGCGATCCATCACCACCGCCAGATAGCGGTAGATCGCCCCCACCTTGAGATACGTGATGTCCCCCACCCAGACCTGGTTGAGTGCATCCGCCGGGTGTTCAAGCTGTTGATTGGGCAGGCTGCCAAAGAACTTCTTCAGATTGGGTGAGGTGTAACGCAAGGTCGCTACCCGGCCCTGGATGCCCTGGCTGCGCATGAGTCGGGCGACGCGGTTCTCGCTGACGGAGAGGCCCTGCTGTTGCAGCTTTCGATACACTCTGGGGCTGCCATAGGTGCTTCGACTGACCTGATGCACGTGTTTTATGTGCTGTGCCAGGGAGGCATTCTCCTGTGCGCGTTGGCTGGGCTCACGACTACGCCAAGCATAGAAGCCAGCACGGGTCACCCCATACACGCGGCACATCATAGCGGTAGACAGTTTTACCCGGTTTACTTCGATGAAGCCGAAGATTTCCGATTTCGATCGGAAGTAAACCGGATGGCTTTTTTTAGGAGTTCATGCTCCTGTTGCAGTACTTTGTATTTCTTTTCCAGCTCACGCAGCCGCTTGAGTTCAGCGACAGACTCGTCATCCAGCTTGACGCCTCTGGTCACGATCAATCCCTCCCTAGCTTGTTTTCGCCAGCGTGACAGCATGAAGGGGTGGATGTCCAGTGCCTCGGCAACATCCTGGATCAGGACATCGGGAAGCTCACTTAAACGCACTGCGGTTGCCTTGAAGTGCATGCTGTAGCGATGCGTTCTTGGCGGTTTTGATTTGCCCATGAAACACCTCCTTTTGGTTAGGGGGAGGTGTCAACTATTTTGGGGGAAGGTTACCGTCCCGCTTGAGCGCCGGGTTAGGTTGGAGACCAATGGAAAGGCTGATGGATTGCGAATTGATTCAAGCGATAAGTCAACATCGAGCGCAGGCCAATAAAGATGATTTTCAGTAGGCCATTCGGCCCTGCATATATTTTCGATAGATGCATTTTTAAACCATGGGAAATCTGTGAAAGATATAAAAAGTTCTTCATCGGCAAGCAATAGCCAAAAGCCATGCTTTGAAACATGGGTAACCTCAGCTTGGGAAATGAGTGCGCCAGGCATTTTTTATCTCCGAAAGATGTGCGTCAACGAGTTTTTCAGCTTCCTTAAGTTGCTTTGTAGAAAGCCCGATACTTGTAGCAAGTTTCAGTTCTGGCTCAATCCAAAATTTGGCCTCACCATCGGGGTGTGAGGTGTGGACATGCATTCTACTTTCCTCGCGGGAAAAGAAAAAGAAACGATATTTGCCTTCACGAAAGATGGTGGGAGCCATGTCTCATTATAACGCCTAACGGCTCGGTTGAGGGGCCGCGCGCTTCTTGCGCGGTACCTCCTCGAACCTATTGCGGGAGAGTGGAGGGTCAGGGCTATACTTGATACTATAACGTATAGGCCTGACCCCCTGATGTGTAAGAATATTGTTGGATTGTTAGACCTGACCCCCTTGTTCTCTGGAGGCTAATGGGTGACCCCGGTTCTGGCTCATCGCGTAATCGTGTGGGTAAAAACAGGGCCCGCAGTGCGGGCAGAGCCTGCAATTACCGGTACCCAACGCCTATGAAGCGTAGTCGAGTTCTGGCATGATCTTCCCATGCCTACTCTCAAACGCAAACGTCGGCTGGAGGATGCGTACGCATTCCCGGGCTTTCGGCCGGCACCCACGGTGCACGGCGTCTTCGGTAATTCGAAGGCGCGTGTCATCACCCTTAAGCGGCGCTCAAAAAAACAGTCTGCGGCGCCTGCGGCAAAGCGCATCCGGGGTGGTACGACCGCAAGCGGCGCCGGGTGCGCGACCTGTCGTGCGGCGACACGCGGGTGTTTCTCGAATTCGAGGTGCGGCGTGTCTTCTGTCGCCGTTGCGGCAAGGTGAAGCGGGAGAAGCTCGACTTCCTGGCCGACAATCCGCTCTACACCAAGCGTTTCGCCTTCTACGTGGGCCGGCGCTGCCGGAGCGCCACCATCAAGGACGTGGCCCAGGAGTTGAGGCTTGACTGGCACACGGTCAAAACGCTTGAGCAGCAGTACATGGTGGCGCAGCTCAAACGCGCCGGGCGACCGGCGCCGCTGGCCATCGGCATCGATGAGATATCGATCCGCAAGGGGCATACCTACCGCATCGTGGTGAGCGACCTGATTCGTGGCCGCCCGATCTGGTTTGGCGGCAAGGACCGCTCGGCGGCGAGCATGGCCCAATTCTACGATGGGCTGGGCGAAAACAAGGCCAAACGCATCCGCCTGGCAGTGATGGACATGTGGAAACCGTTTCGCACGGTAACGAATGACAAGGCGCCGCAGGCGGCAATCCTGTTCGACAAGTTCCACGTCCTGCGTCACCTCGGGGATGCGCTCGATCAGGTGCGCAAGAGCGAGTACGCCCGGCTCACCGGCAAGGAACGGCGCTACATCAAGGGCCAGAAGTACACCTTGCTGTCGCACCGCGAGAACCTGGACCTCGATGGCCGCAAGGCCCTCAAGACCTTGTTGGCCGCGAACAAGCGGTTGAACACGCCTACCTGCTCAAGGAGTCCTTCGGCCAACTGTGGAGCTATGAGCGCGAGGGCTGGGCACGGCGGTTCTTCGACAACTGGCGCGCGAGCTTGAAATGGCAGCGCCTCAAGCCCTTCGAGAAGTTCGCCGAGATGATTGATCGTCATTGGGATGGTATCGCGGCCTATTGCAAACCGGAGAACAAGGTCTCGCTCGGCTTCGTCGAAGGACTCAACAACAAGATCCGCGTCATCCAGCGGCGTGCGTACGGGCTGCGCGATGAAGAGTACCTGCGGCTCAAGATACTGACGTGCATGTTGCCGGCCCTCTGAAAATGATCGAAAATCACCCACACGACTTCACGAAGACCCGTTGTTCTTCTCAGTGGTCTGGACATGTGGAGACAGTATCACAAAATCGACGGGGAGGGCAAAAGGAAAGACCTGACCCCTCTTGCTCTTTTGGGTGTCTATCCATTCGATGGACTGCTCGACCTCGACGATCTGCTTCGGAGTGAGCCACTGCACCAAGGCGACTTTATGCGTGGCGTAGTGGTTCCGTACGTCTTCTAGGTGCTCGGCGTGACCGAAGTGGGCGGTCATGTTGGCGCCGTGGTCGCGGTGGATGTGCGAGGTGATGGGCAGGTGGGTCGGCATGAATCCGGCCATGACGTAGCGGACGCAGAGGTCTAGGTCCTCGCCAAAGCGGATGTCGGCGTCGTAGCCGTCTACCTCGTTGAAGAGAGCCCGCTCACACATGAACGAGTGCTGGTAGATGTGGTCCCCTTTGAAGACGCTGTAGAGCAGATCGGACGGGGTAGCGTGCGGCCAGCCCCAATAGTCCTTGCCCACGACGTAGTTGAGGGTCTTCCCGGAGCGGACGAAGTCCGAGTACGCTCAGCGGCTGTCCGGGTTTGCCAGGAAGTGGTCCAGGAAGTACCGCAAGGCGTTCTGGGTGATGACGTCGTCGGCGTCCAGGCAGAAGAGGTACTTGCCGCCGGCTCGGGCCACGCCGTAGTTGCGGACCTGACTCGGCATGCCCGTGTTGACGGCTAGCTCGTAGACTTTCAGCTGGATCTTGCTTCCCTTGAATGAACAGGCGAGGTACTGCAGGATCACGAGGGAAGCGTCGGTGCTGCCGTCGTCCACGACGATGTGTTCGACGCGGAAGCGATCGTAGGTATTGACGGCCTGGACCGACTTGATGCACTGCTCGATGTATGCCGCCGTGTTGTAACAGCTCGTGATAACCGAAACCATGGGCAGACTCGCGTGCTTCCCGTTGAGATCGGGTACGTT
This sequence comes from Gammaproteobacteria bacterium, assembly GCA_038924245.1. Classification (GTDB taxonomy): domain Bacteria; phylum Pseudomonadota; class Gammaproteobacteria; order SURF-13; family SURF-13; genus SURF-13. The sequence goes on from JBCKVB010000036.1 coordinate 12,449, forward strand.
CCGACTATTCATCTGTGGTTTCTGGTTTCCACATGTATTTTTTTGTTAGCCCTATGGATTACATCTTACCACGCTGAGCGCCTAACGTTTGAATTCACCGGCCTGCGCGGCTTTCTGCGCAGGTCCGGTGGAATGATGGGTTGGGCGATCAATGGTCACTTAAGTACGGCCTTCAACTGCGTCGTGCTACGGCCTGTTCAGCGCAGGATGTCCTCGATGGCATCCACAACCATACCGGTGCCAATTGCAATCATCAGGATGTCGCCGGCAACCCGGACATAGCGATGATTGGGTGGAGGTGCCGGCAGGCGTACACGCAGGGATTGTCAGGCAGCTTCGCTGCCTGACCTTGTATGATCGAATTTCATGAACTTTAGTTGAGGTGGTCAAGTAGCATTATCGGTTCACTGGGGAAGCCGTCCTGACCAGAAGACAGACATAACCGTCTGAGCTTGTCCGTAGATTGGCTCCCCGCCCTATTCGCCGATACTGCGGAGTATCCCAGGCTTCGAGCCTGTATTCGCAAGGATGGTAGGCGCTTATGCAGGGTCAGGGAACCAGTGCTTATTGTAACTGAACCGCACACAGGAGGTCATCATGACGCTTAAAACGATGGTATCCACACAGGTCACTTCACCGGTTTTCGCTGGCATCGATGTCGGGGCTGAAGAGCTGGTTCTGGTGATCCGTAACAACGCCATCTCCATGAAGGCGCAGGCATTCGGCAACACCGAGGCGCAGCGTCAGCGGCTGCTCAAGCGGCTGTCCACGCATCCAGGGTTGACGGTGTGTCT
>JBCKVB010000037.1:0-12714 GCA_038924245.1 Gammaproteobacteria bacterium
CAAAAAATGGATGTCTATCATGGTTAAAAAGATACTCGAAGTCGGTTACGGCTCTGTCGCCAAAGTGAAAATTGGTGACCGACTGCCGTTGGCATTCATCGGTGGGCCCTGCGCAATCGAAAGTCGCGACCACGCCTTCAAAATGGCGGAATCAATCGGTGAAATCTGCCGTCGTGTTGGTATCCCGTGGATTTATAAATCGTGCTATGACAAGGACTGTAGATCTTCACCAGATAGCTTCCACGGCCTTGGGGTGGATCACGGTTTACGCATTCTTGCCGACGTACGGGAGAAATTTGGGATTCCAGTGGTTTCAGATTTCTCTGAGCCCTCCTGGGGGCCTGCGACTGGGGAGGTTTGCGACATGGTGCAGGTGCCGGCCTACCTCTGCAGGCAGACGTCCATGCTCCGAGCCGCTGCGCTCACTAATCGGCCTATTCATCTGAAAAAAGGCCAATTTATGAGCCCTTGGAACATGAAGAACTCGGTTCGAAAAATTGAGGCCAATGGCAATCATCAAGTTCTTTTGACTGACCGGGGGACCTTTATGGGCTATAACATGCTGGTGAACGACATGCGAAGCTTCCCCATCATGGCGGAGACGGGTTATCCCGTGTGTTTTGATGCGACGCATTCGATTCAGCTACCGACCTCCATGGGTAATATCTCTGGCGGGCAGCGAGAGTTTATTCCCCATCTGGTTCGGGCGGCGGTGGCCTGTGGCATCAACGCCTTATTCATGGAGGTCCACGACGATCCCGATAATGCGATGTCGGATGCGAACACGGTGCTGGATATCCAGTATCTGGAAAACATTCTCGGCCAAGCCAAGGCCGTGCACGAAATGCGCCTTGAACTGCTCGAAAAATATGGAGAAGACAATGTCCACCCGGAAAGGTGATGCCATGCTGGTAAGCGAAGTCATGATGCCGTTAGGCCGAATCCCGGTGATAGGCGAGACCGTTATTCTGAAAGAGGCCCTTGAAGAGATGGGCCGATCACGGCTGGGCATTGCCTGCATTGTGGATGCTGATAACAAGCTTTTGGGCATCCTCACGGACGGTGATATCCGGCGCAAGTTACTCAAAGTCCAGAAACCCTTCTCCGCATTTTTTGTGGACGATGCGCTCGATCACGCCATTCGATCGCCCATGACGACGCGCCCGAACGACACCCTAAGAGATGCTGTTGTCTTAATGGGCGAGAAGCAGATCTGGGATCTTCCCGTCGTAGATGGTCAGGGAACCTTGGTGGGGTTGTTGCACTTACACCCTGCTATTCAGGCGCTACTCGGGATTCAAGAGTGATGTACTCGGGGCAGACAGCAATCGATTATCTTGCGACTGAAGTCAGTAAAAACGACCCAGGCGAGTCCTCTCACTGGCGCAAATATCACTCCGCGTTTCGATTTACGGGGGATGGGTTTGAAGGCTTGCAGGGCTTCGGTGGCAGTGAGAAGCCTTACCGAGGGCTGCGCTTGGGGTTGAACCGCCTGTTGCAACGCAGGTTTTGCCGGATGGGAGCGGAATTTCCCCAGTTCACGGCGATTGATATCTTGGCGAATGAAATAACGACCCGGCAGGGGCGCGCCTACGATTTGGATGTGCTTCGGCAATCGCTCACGCTTGCCTTTCTGAAAAACCATGTACCTGATAATGCATTATCCCCCAGAATAACGGCCTGCGTGATTGGAGATGGCTTTGCGTCAATGACGGCGCTGTTGCTTGCCAGCGGTTCGGCAGGCCGGGTAGTGCTGATTAATTTGACGAAGACTCTGCTTGTGGATCTCTGGTATCTCAAACTTTGGATGGGAGCCGAGGCTTTCGAATCTTCAGTCGATCTGGTAACGGGCGAGGGTGGCCTTGCACGTGCGCTTGAGAAACCAGCGACCAACGAAGCCGGAGGGGGGGCGTGTAGTTGCGATTCAGGCCGTACACCATGAGTTGCTGCGACAATGTCCAATCGGGCTGGCCCTGAATATCGCATCGATGCAGGAAATGGATCCCCTGGTCATTGCGGCTTATTTCGATGACCTGCGTGCCATCGCTGCTCAACGGGAAGTAGTGTTTTATTGCTGCAACCGCAAGGAGAAGACGCTGCCAGATGGCACGGTGACGCGCTTTTCAGCATACCCTTGGACGCCAAGCGATCAGATTCTCGTCGATGAGCTGTGCCCATGGCACCAGCATTACTATGCCCTTAGGCCGCCTTTTTATAGGCCGTATGATGGCCCGATTCAGCACCGGCTGGTGACTCTCTAATGAGACAGAAATTTAATTTTTACACTAATTGACGTGCCTAGTGCTAGCAGCAGGAGACAAGTAAGTGCGTGCATTAAACAACTTTTTGGGCGAACTAAGAATTGGTCTGGTAGATATCGGAGCGAGTGGTGGCCTTGAACCACGCTGGCGTTCTATTCGACGCAATATAAAGGCTTTTCTTTTTGAGCCGGATGAGCGATCCCATCAAGAGTTAAGGTCGGCAGATTATGTTGAAGAGATATTCCCTATGGGATTAGGGGCCTCGGAAATAAATGCATCCTTGAATTTGTGCCGCAAGCCTGGCGTCTCGTCGCTTTTGCCCCCCCGTCACTCGTTTTTGTCGCGCTTCCCAGATGCGAAGCGCTTCGATGTGATCGCACAGGAGACCGTTAAGCTATCCACACTCGATAAGTGCTTGTTGGATTGGTGGCAGGACTGCGACTTTATCAAGATCGATACGCAGGGTACAGAGCTTGATATTCTGCGTGGGGGGGCGGCATTACTTGATAGCCCTATCATCGGCCTTGAGGTTGAAGTAGAGTTTATACGGCTATATGAAGAGCAACCCCTATTCGGTGATATTTGCTCTCATCTAGAAAGAAAGGGTTATGAGTTTTTTGATTTTGTAAATATCTGCCGTTGGGAGCGGAGGCGATTCACATTATTTGGCCAAGCAGTTTTTGGTGATGGATTGTTCCTTCGCTCCCCTGAGGTATTTGCCGAAATCCTCAGCAGCCTTACCGTAGATATTGCACGTAGCAAAGCAAAAAAGTATATTGCCATCGCGGCGCTGTATGACCATATCGATCTGCTGGCAGTCTGCATAGATTGTTTCAGACAGTTCTTAAATGCTGCTGATATAGGAGCAGTAGAGGATTTGCATACTGCTCTTTTAATGCGTCGAAGATTTTCAAGTTTTTTACTTCGTGTAACATGCAAACTATTGAAACCATTTGGAATGCGCGCTATAGGGTTGCAAACCTCATAGCGGATTGTAGGATGCACAGCAGTGCAGGGAATTGTAAGTTCTTTCTACGGCCATAACTTCTGAGTAGGAGTCCATGAATATCTTTGAACAACGAAAAGTATTGAAAGAGAAATTGCAAAGGCGCGAGCGCCTGTTTGCAGGCTGGGTGTCTTATGCACATCCTTCAATCACCGAAACCTTCGCGCGCGCAGGCTTCGATTTCATCGCGATTGATATGGAGCACTCCACTATCTCGGTGGAGCAGGCGCAGCGTATCATCGCGGCGAGCCAAAGCGAGGGAGTGCCTTGCCTGCCGCGCCCCGTCTCCCATTCGAACGATTGGTTCAAACCCCTGCTGGAATCGGGTGCGGATGGTCTTCTGGTACAGATGGTAAATACGCCAGAAGAGATTGAGGCGATTATTGGACATCTCAAATACCCTCCCGTCGGACGCCGAAGCTATGGGGTGAGCCGGGCTCAGGCCTATGGTTTTGACTTCGACAGCTACATACAGAACTGGAACGAGACCTCGACATTCATTATTCAAGTCGAGTCTATTCAGGCTGTCGAGAATATTGAGAAGCTTTTAGCTTTTGATGAAATCGATGGGGTGATGGTGGGGCCTTACGATATCTCTGGGTCTTTGGGCGTTCCGGGGCAGACTTCGCATCCCCTCGTGATCGAGGCATCACGCAAGGTGATCGCGGCCTGTGAACGCTTCGGCAAGAGCTGCGGTACGCAGGTGGCCGATGCATCACAAGGGAGTGTTCAGGCTCTGTTTGACCTTGGCTACACCTATGCCATTTTGGGGTCCGATCTCTTTGTGCTCTGGAAGTGGGCTGAGCAGATGCAGGGCCTGATCAAGTCTATGCGCTAACGATTTTGAGGCTGTTTTATGAATTCCTATCTCAATCAGTTATTTAATATAGAAGGCAAAGTAGCCGTCGTGATCGGTGGTGGTGGCCACCTTTGCAGTGAGATGGCCAGGGCCTTTGCCCACGCAGGGTGCGCGGTTGCCGTTCTCGACTTGAGGCTTGAGAAGGCCAAGGCGGTCGAGGACGAGTTGAGGGCAGCGGGCTTTGATCGGGTCATGTCGCTTGCCATTGATGTCGCCAAAAAGCAGGATCACATCAATACACTAGAGCAGGTGCTTGCGACCTTCGGCCAGGTCGATATTCTGGTGAATGGTGCCGGCATCAACAGCCCCACGCCTTTTCTGGAACTAGGCCTGGAAGAGTGGTACGCCATTCTCGACTCTCAACTCACCGGCACCTTTTTGGGCTGCCAGGTGTTTGGGGGATACATGGTCGAGAGGGGGCGGGGATCAATCATTAATATCTCATCAGCCTCCGCAGGGCCACCGCTCTCTAAGGCATTCACCTACTCGGTGGCCAAGGCGGGCATCATGAACCTGACGCAGAACCTGGGACGTGAGTGGGGAACGAAGGGCGTTCGTGTCAATGCATTGCGGCCCGGCTTCTTCCCGACCGAATGGAATCGCAAGAATTTCATTACTCCTGAGCGTGAGGCAGCTATTCTTTGTCATACCCCGATGGCGCGGTATGGTGCGCCAAGTGAGCTGATTGGTGCCACCTTGTGGCTGGCATCCGATGCGGCCAGTTTTGTTACTGGCGCCGAGATTGCCGTCGATGGTGGCTTTACGTGCATGACCATCTGACCACCTGCAGGGGGCCAATTCTGGAATAGAGCTATGAATCAAAAAACTGTTGTTATTACCGGTGGAAATCGTGGTATCGGGTTGAGCATCACTGAAGCGTTTATAAATGCCGGTTATGCGGTCATCGTGGGCGCGCGAGAAGAAGCAGGGCTGGGGATCCGATTCGGTGAACGGGTGACGTTCGTGTCGATGGACGTGCGCGACGAGTTGGCTCACCGGGAGCTAGTGCAGCGTGCGATCCAGAAGACCGGAAAACTCGATGTGTATGTAAATAATGCCGGTTTCTCTGAATGGCGACCGATTGAGGAGATTGATGAGCGCTTTTTTGATCAACTGATCGGTATCAATCTGAAAGGCGCCTTCTGGGGCTGCAAGGCCGCAGTAAGTTCGATGGCAGAAGGTGGCAGTATCATCAACATCTCCAGCATCGCCGGTAAGCGTGGGAGTACTAACAATTCCGCCTATTGCGCTTCCAAGTTTGGAATGAATGGACTAACACAAGCGCTAGCAAAAGAGGTTGGTCCACGCGGAATCCGTGTGAATGCCGTGTGCCCCGTGCTGATCCCCACCGAGGGTTTGATCGAAGCTTTGAAGAGCCCTTATGCGCCGGCAAAGGGTGATCCAGATGGTTTCATCTCCAAGTTCGCAGCGGACAATGCGGCACTGAAGCGGCTGCCAACCGCATCCGAAGTGGCTGCGATGTGCGTTTTCCTGGCATCGGAAGCAGCATCGGCGATTACCGGTCAATGTATCAATGTGGACTGTGGCGTCTTTCCACAGTAATAAGCTACTGCGAATGAAGATTGTTGCTGTGATCCCTGCACATCTTGCCTCGGTCAGATTTCCGCGCAAAATCTTATTCCCGTTCCACGGCCTACCCATGGTTGAGCACGTCCGCCGGCGTGCGTTGCTCTCTGGTGCTGTATCAGATGTGTATGTGGCGACCTGCGATGAGGAGATCGCCGAAGCAGTCCGCGGATTTGGCGGAAAGGTCATCATGACGGCAAATACGCACACCAATGGCACCAGCCGGGTTGCCGAGGCGGTAAAGGACGTTGACTGCACCCATGTGATGCTGCTGCAGGGTGATGAACCGCTGTTGTTGCCTCGTCACCTGGATATTTTTGCGAAAACAATTGCCTCTGAACCTGGGAGTGACGCTTGGAATGCCACCGGCCCGATTGAGCATCAGGAGGAACTGGACCGCCATTCGTTTGTTAAATGCACGGTTTCACAGTCTGGACGCATTCTGTATTGCTTTCGCCGGACGCCCTGCTACAGCGATTTCGAAAAACAACAGGCTTTCGTGCGGAAGATTCTAGGAATCATTGCTTACCGTAAGGATTTCTTGCTGCAGCTGACGAGACTGCCCCCTGCGTTAATTGAACAAGCGGAGTTTATTGAGCAGATGCGCATTATCGAAAATGGGTTCAGCCTACAGTCAGTGCCTGTCAGCCCCAGTCTACCCTCGGTCAATGAGCCTGCCGAGGCGGAGGTAGTGCTGGATTACATTAGACACAATGCTGAACAACGGGCGTTGCTGGAGCGGATTTCGAGTTGAATCCGCGAATGCTAAATGTTTCACTTCGAATTTGAATCCAAGCGCCGCCTGCTACAGCGAAAGTGCCGAGTATTCGGTAAGGTGTTTCGCCGCTGCGGTTTATCGATGGAGGCACACGTCTTAGGAATAGGTTGCCTAAGAAATGACTGAAGCCGAGTATCTGGCTCTGACAGCTGCCTGCGACGCTCTGTTATGTGCAGCGCCACCTACCCCTGAGAGGCTGGCCGTGTCGTGGCTCCACGTCCTGAGTGAGCACCCGAACAACCTGTCGCGGTACAAAGATGTATTCGACCAACCGGGGCAACTCGCAGTGGGCAAGAGAGATATCTGGCATTCCGCAGGTGTTGCTGAATTGCTGGCACGGTCGCTGTGGAGCCCGGAGACTGATCCGGCTGCAGGTTCCGAATTTCCTGCACAGCTTGATGTCCTCTTCGTATCTCACCTTGTGTCTGCGCAGGCTGGCTCGGAGAGCGCGGACTTCTACTACGGCAGATTGCCTGAAGAGTTGGCGTCCCGTGGTCTGAGTTCCCTTGTGGCACTGCAAAATCATGTGCCCAATAAAGGGCGAATCCTCAGGGAGCGGCTGACTCGAGGAGGCGCGACCTCTCGTATCGTGTTGCCTCGCTGGTCTACTTTGAGCCAGGAGAGCCGTATGTATCGCCGTGCTAGAGTGGCTGCATCGGCTCTTCGGCAGGATGCCTCAGCGGCCCAAACTGCGTTCCAGAGAGCCGTCGCCCTCGAAGCAGCCCGCCATGCCGCTACACGATCAACGATCGCATCTCTGCGGCTGCATGATGCCGTGAAGCGATTGTGCGCGCGATTCAGGCCGCGAGCAGTGATCGTAACGTGGGAAGGCCATGCGTGGGAGCGCCTCGCGTTTCACGCCGCGCGTACGGTCGACCCAAACGTGCGGTGCATCGGATATCAGCATACAATCCTGTTCCCGCGCACACATGCGCTTAAGAGGTCTCTCGGAAAGAGTTATGACCCCGATGTCATTCTCACTGTGGGGGAAGTAAACCGTGACGTACTGAGAGTGTCGCACGGCCTGCGCGGCATACCTATCGTGACCTACGGGTCGCATCGCCGCGCTACGGTGGTTGAGCAGCGACGGGGGGGTGACGCGTCGGCGCGGTGCATAGTCATTCCAGAGGGCTTAGAATCGGAGTGCTTGGCACTATTCGACTTCGCGCTGACGGCTGCAGCTTGCCTTCCCAACCTTCAATACGTGCTGCGCGCGCATCCGGTTTTGCCTTTCGACTGGCTGGCGCGTCGCCACTCCCGGCTTCGCGCCCTGCCTTCAAATGTGCGCGTAAGCGATCAGGCTGACATCTCCGCAGATTTTGCCCAGTGCGATTGGGCCATTTACCGCGGTTCCTCGGCCGCCGTGCACGCAGTGCTGGCCGGGGTGCGTCCGGTGTATGTGGAGTTCCCTGGGGAGTTGCCGATCGACCCTCTGTTCGCACTGGGGGGCTGGCGGCGGCATGTCACCACCGTGGAGGAATTCGGCGCCTTGGTTGCAGCCGATCGAGCGGCCACATCGGAAGACAGGCACCGGGAATGGGAGCCCGCCAGAGCCTTCTGTGACCGCTACGTCGTGGCGCCAGATCCCGATATCGTTCGGGGGCTTTTGACGGATTGATTCCGGTTACCCGATGGGCGACCTCTACCCCGTGTCATTCACTTTTAGGAAAAATCATCTATGACGACGGATACTGCTTACTCCAGCAACATGACCTCGGCGGCAGTAGATGCCTACCTTACCGGCCTGCCGGTGGTGGTGATGCTGGAAGAGACGGAACTGAATTTCAGTCCCCTGCGCGGCCAGCCCGGTGTGCGCTTCGTCAGCACGCCCGAGGAGCTGGCTGAGTCTTTGCAGACGGCAGACCAGGGCATGGCAAAGGGCCCCGATCACAATGAATTCTTTTTCCTGGATCCAGAACTGCCGCGCTGGCAGCGATTGTTGTCATCCGCCAGCCCGACTTGAACGGACTTAAAAACTATCAAGACATCTATCCAAGCGAGTCATTTAATGAAAATCGTAATCCTCTGCGGCGGGCTGGGCACTCGCCTTTCCGAAGAAACCCAGGTCAAACCCAAGCCCATGGTGGAAATCGGCGGGCGTCCCATTCTCTGGCATATCATGAAGATCTACGAACGCCACGGCCTCACCGATTTCATGCTGGCATTGGGTTATAAGGGCGATGTAATCAAGGACTACTTCCTCAATTACCACGCCCGTCAGAGCGATCTGACGGTTCATCTCAAAAGCAACCAGGTGGATTACACCAACCCAACGGCCGAGGACTGGCGGGTGTCTTTGATTGATACTGGTGCCAACACCATGACCGGCGGTCGTTTGCTGCGGCTGAAGCCTCTTCTGCAATCTGGTAGCACCTTCATGCTGACCTACGGGGATGGTGTTTCCGATGTAGACCTGACTGCGCTGTTGGCCTTCCACCGCTCCCATGGTCGCTTGGCAACGGTGACGGCGGTGCGGCCACCGGCGCGGTTTGGAGATTTGCGCATTGAGAACAACCGCGTGATCCACTTCGAGGAGAAGCCTCAGGCCGGGGAAGGGTGGATCAACGGCGGATTCTTCGTGTTTGAACCGGGTGTGCTCGACTTTATTGCCGACGATGCCACTCTTCTCGAGAAGGCACCACTCGAGCAACTGGCGCAGAGGGGCGAATTGATGACCTATCAACATCCAGGCTATTGGCAGTCCATGGACACCTTGCGCGATAAGCTGGCTCTCGAGGAACTGTGGGCGAATGGCACAGCGCCGTGGAAAAGTTGCGTGTGATCTACTTTGCAGATGTTTATCGCGGTCGCCGGGTACTGGTGACCGGCCATACCGGTTTCAAGGGCTCATGGCTGGCCCTGTGGCTCAAGCACCTCGGTGCCGAGGTAGCGGGATTTTCCGTGGATGTGCCCAGCGCACCGTCCAATTTCGACTTGCTCGATCTTGAGCATCACCTGCATCACTATGTAGGTGACATCAGGGATCGGGCGCGTCTGGCCCATGTGATCGATGAGTTTCGGCCGGAGATGGTATTTCACCTTGCGGCCCAGGCCTTGGTACGACGCTCCTATGTCGACCCGGCCACCACTTTTGAAACCAATGTTATGGGGATGGTGAATCTGCTCGAATGTGTGCGCACGCGACCATGGATTGAGGTAGCGGTTCTCATCACCAGCGATAAGGCTTACCGCAATGATGAATGGTGCTGGGGCTATCGCGAGACCGATGCTCTGGGCGGCCATGATCCCTATAGCGGTTCCAAGAGTTGCGCCGAACTCGTAGCCCATTCCTATTTTCACTCCTTCCTGCGCCATACCCCCACACGCGTGGCCACGACCCGGGCCGGCAATGTCATCGGCGGCGGTGACTGGGCCGATGACCGGATCGTGCCCGATTGCATCCGAGCTTGGTCTAAGGGGAAGTCCGTCGTCGTGCGCAGCCCTCAGGCCACGCGGCCCTGGCAGCACGTACTCGAACCGTTGAGTGGCTACCTCTGGCTGGGGGCACGCTTGTGGCAGCAACCCGATGGGCTCAACGGCGAAGCCTTCAATTTTGGTCCGGCTGCGCATGTCAACCAGACCGTCGCCGAGTTACTGGGCGCCATGGGTAACCGCTGGCCAGGCGTGCAGTGGGATGTGCCGGAAGGTTGCGAGCAAGGTGGCCACGAGGCCACGCTGCTCAAACTGTCCTGCGACAAGGCGCTGTTCTACCTCAACTGGCGGGCGGTGCTGCTGTTCCCAGAGACCGTGGCCTTCACGGTGGATTGGTACCGTACTTGGCATGAGGGGCAACAGGATTTTTACACCTACACGGTTGACCAGATCGAGCACTACTGTCAGTTGGCTCAGGCAAGAGGGGTGCCGTGGATTCAACCGTGAAGAATTCGCCCCAGATCGACGGCGTCATTATTACCGAACTGCGTCAGATCAGTGATGAGCGCGGTTCGGTGCTGCACATGCTGCGCTGCGATGCCCCAGATTTTGTCCGTTTTGGTGAATGCTATTTCTCGGAAGTGTTCCCTGGCACTATCAGGGCATGGAAACGCCATCGTCTTCAGACCCAAAATCTGGCAGTGCCGGTCGGGCGAATTCGGCTTGTGATCCATGACGATCGCGAAGGTTCACCTACCAGAGGCAATGTGCAAATTCTGGAACTGGGGCGCCCAGATGCCTATTTGCGGTTACGGATCCCGCCGGGCCTCTGGTATGGCTTTGCATGTATAGGTGATACACCTGCGCTGCTGGCGAATTGTGCCGACCGGCCCCATGATCCAGCTGAAAGCGAGACCCGATCGAAGGATGCCCCCGCAATTCCTTATCAATGGGCTTCGCCCCATGGCAGGGCGAGGCCATAATGCAACAGTCACCACGTCTGCTGGTTGTCGGTGGCAACGGCTTTATTGGCCGGCATGTCGTTAACCATGCCGTTGGTCTCGGTTGGTCCGTAACAAGCCTTAACCTATCGGTGGAACCTAAGGGCGAGGAAAGACACCTCGGCGTGTGCTATCTGGCAGCAGATATTGCCGATCGTGGCGCGCTAGATAAGGCGCTGGCGGAGCCCACTTTCGATTATGTGGTCAATTGTGGAGGTTACATCGACCACAGGTTGTTTTTCAGGGGAGGGCGGAGTGTTCTGGATGCTCATTTCAGAGGCGTCCTCAATCTTGTAGAAGTTTTAGATCGGAAAGCTCTGCGAGCATTCGTGAACATTGGTAGCAGTGACGAATATGGCAATTCACCCGCGCCACAAAGGGAAACGCAGCGCGAGGCGCCGATTTCGCCCTACTCCTTGGGCAAGGTTGCGGCAACCCATTTTCTGCAAATGCTCTACCGAACAGAGGACTTTCCTGCGACAACCTTGCGGCTTTTCCTGACCTATGGTCCGGGCCAGGGTGATCGCCGCTTTTTGCCTCAGATTATTAAGGGGTGTATTGAAGGCCGATCCTTTCCAACGTCCGCCGGACAGCAATTGAGGGATTTTTGCTTTGTGGGGGATATTGTTGACGCTGTGTTCGCGGCGTTTTCCAGGCCTAAGGCCAGGGGCGAGGTGATCAATGTTGCTTCGGGGACTGCGGTCTCTATTCGCCAGGTGATCGAAATGGTGCGCAACTTTGTTGGCCGAGGGGTCCCGCAGTTTGGAGAGGTGGCCTATCGGGCAGGGGAGAACATGGAGCTTTATGCGGATATTTCCAAGGCCCGGGCATTGTTGGATTGGGAGCCTAAAGTATCCCTGGAAATGGGTTTGAAGAAAACCATTCAGTCGATAAAGAGTTCAATATGAACCACAAGCCTCTCGTTAGTGTGTTGATGAATTGCTACAACGGGGAGAAATATATAAAGGAAGCTATCGATTCCGTTTATGCCCAAAGCTATCCAAACTGGGAAATCATTTTTTGGGACAACGCATCCACGGATGGCACGCAATCAATTGGCTCGTCTTATGATGCGCGTCTCAAATATTTCCGGGTGGAGGTCAACACGCCACTGGGGCCAGCAAGAAACCTAGCCTTAAAGAAGGCGACGGGAAAGTACATTTCATTTCTGGATGCTGACGACGTGTATTTGCGGCACACCCTGGAAAAGCAAGTTGAATTAATGGAATCGAGTGACTATGGGTTGGTCTATGGCGGTGCAATTGTGATCGATCCAGAAGGCAAGGAAATAGAACGGCGAAAGCCAATGTATGAGAGTGGGCAGATCTTGGAAAGGTTAATCAGACGGTACGACATACCGATGGTGAGCGCGATGATTCGTAAATCCGTTGTCGAAAGCGAGGGGCTTAGTTTTAATGAAGGTTTTTACTTTGGTCCCGATTACGATTTATTCATGAGGATTGCAGCGCGACACCCAATTGGCGTCGTGCAACAGTGCGTTGCCAAGAATAGGCGAGTACCAGGCTCGCTTAGCAAGAAGACCCTGCATTTGGTCTCTAAAGAAGTTGGTCATACTCTAAATGAACTTGAGAGGCTGTATCCGAACAAATTGAGTTCATGTGCTGATGCATTGGGTGAGGCGCGAGCGAAATTAAATTTCTATGACGCTATCAGTCACATTAGTTTGGGTCGGTTTGCGGCCGCTCGGTTCGCATTGAGGCCCGTCATTACAAGGCGCTGGGAATATCTAGTCTTGTTCTTACTTCTGTTTTTACCCGTCCCAAAGAATTGGCTACTTCGTATCCTCAACAGATGAAAAGCGGTCTTGGTTACAGGCCTAGATTTAAGTG
>JBCKVB010000038.1:0-12454 GCA_038924245.1 Gammaproteobacteria bacterium
CTTCTGGCTGGGTTTTAAGGATGACGTGGTGGTGCGTGTCGCCGGGATACCGGGCGGAAGCCGTGTGGACGCGCGCTCGGTTTCACGCGCCGGACGGCATGACTTCGGCGCCAACGCAAAGCGCCTGACGGCCTACCTCGACAAGCTTAGGCCGCCTGGGTGAGGGTTGGTTACGCGGAAGCGCCGGCGAGGGTGCGCAAGCGGGTGTTCAGGCGGCTCTTGTGGCGGGCGGCCTTGTTTTTGTGGATGTGGCCTTTACGCGCCATCGCATCCAGGCTGGAAACAGCTTGCTTGTAAGCCGCGCTCGCCTGGGCCTTGTCACCGGCGTTCAGGGCCTGGACGACCTTTTTGACGTCCGTGCGCAGGGTGGAGCGCTGGCTGGTGTTCAGTTGACGATGCTTTTCCGCCTGTCGGGCGCGCTTTTTGGCTTGGGCAGTATTGGCCAAGGTAGTACTCCTGTTTCAATAAACCGCTAATTATCCTATTTTTTACCATCCCCGGTCAATGACCGGATGCATCCCCCGATCACCGGGCTGGGTTAAAATCAATGCGAAAACAACGCGGTGGCCTCTGTGGCGCGAATCCGCGATAATGCGGGATGAGATTTTTATACAATAAATTCAGACCCTCCTTGAAAGGCCAGTCCTCTGACTAAGCAGCTGTTGAAGTCCACCGCCACGGTCGGCGCGATGACCCTGATCTCGCGCATACTGGGATTTGTGCGCGACATGGTGATCGCGCGCCTGTTTGGCGCGGGCAGCGGGGCGGACGCCTTTTTCATCGCGTTCCGCATTCCCAATTTCTGGCGTCGGCTGTTTGCCGAGGGCGCGTTCTCGCAGGCCTTCGTGCCGGTGCTGTCGGAGTACAAGACGCAGCGCTCGCACGACGAAGTGCGCGCACTGGTGGACGGTGTCGCCGGCGTGCTGGCGGGCGTGCTGTTCGCCGTGACCCTGATCGGCGTGATCGCGGCCCCGCTTCTGGTGATGCTGTTCGCGCCCGGATTTCTGGATGAGCCGGAGCGTTACGATTTAACCGTGGCGATGCTGCGCATCACCTTTCCCTATCTGCTGTTTGTCTCGCTCGCGGCGCTGGCGAGCGCCATGCTGAACAGCTACGGCGGTTTCGCGGTGCCCGCGTTCACGCCGGTGTTTCTGAATCTGGCCATGATCGGCGCCGCCATCTGGCTCAGCCCCCATCTCGCGCATCCAGTCACCGCGCTGGCGTGGGGCGTATTTCTCGGCGGCCTGTTGCAATTGTTGTTTCAGTTGCCGTATCTCAAGCGCCTGCGCCTGCTGCCGCGTTTGCGCTGGGGCTGGAAGGACGCGGGCGTGCGGCGCATTTTTAAATTGATGGTGCCGGCGATGTTCGGCGTATCGGTGACGCAGATCAATCTGCTGTTCGACACGCTCATCGCCTCGTTTCTGGTGGTGGGCAGTGTGTCGTGGCTGTATTACTCGGATCGGCTGGTGGAGTTCCCGCTGGGCGTGTTCGGCATTGCGCTTGCCACGGTGATGCTGCCGTATCTCTCGCAAGAGCACGCACGCGCCTCTCCTGAAAAATTCTCGCATACCGTGGACTGGGCGCTGCGCTGGGTGTTGCTGGCCGGCGCGCCCGCCACCGTGGGCCTGGTGTTGCTCGCTGGCCCAATGCTCACCACGCTGTTTCATTACGGCGCGTTCACCGCCACCGACGTCAGGATGTCGAGCTACAGCTTGATGGCCTTCGGCATGGGCCTGCTGGGTTATATTTCCATCAAAATACTCGCGCCCGCGTTTTACGCGCGTCAGGACATGCGCACGCCGGTGCGTATCGGCGTGATCGCGGTGCTGACCAACATGGCGCTCAATGTGCTGTTTGTAATTCCGCTTGCCAAGGTCGGCGTGGGACACGCGGGCCTGGCGCTCGCCACCGCGCTCGCCGCGTTTCTCAATGCCGGGCTGTTGTACCGCGCGCTGCGCAAGCAGGCGATCTATCAGCCGCAACCCGGCTGGCGCGCGGTTTGCGCTGCGCGTGCTGGGCGCGAATGTGGCGATGGGGCTGGTGCTATGGGTGGGGGCCGGAGAGCTTGCGCACTGGCTGGAAGCAAAAGCGCTGCTGCGCGCTGGGCATCTCACGCTACTGGTAACGGGCGGGGCTGCGGTGTATCTCGCCGCGCTGTGGTTGAGCGGGGTGCGGCTCAAGGCGCTATTGGTCAAGCCTGAACATGAATGAGCGCCGGGCGGTTTGATATGGAACTGATACGCGGCATGTACAATCTGCGCGCGCGGCACCGCGGCTGTGTCGCCACCATCGGCAACTTTGACGGCGTGCACCTGGGGCATCAGGCGGTGTTGGGCCAGTTGGCGGAGAAGGCCGCCGAATTGAACTTGCCCGCCACGGTGATTATCTTTGAACCGCAGCCGCAGGAGTTTTTTGCGCGCGACCAGGTGCCCGCGCGCCTCACGCGGTTTCGTGAGAAAATACAGGCGCTGCGGCGCTACTCGGTGCAGCGTGTGCTGTGTTTGCGCTTCGACGACAAGTTCGCGCACACGTCGCCCCAGGAGTTTATACAAAGGCTGCTGGTAGAGGGTCTCGCGGTGCGGCATCTGGTGGTGGGCGACGATTTTCGCTTCGGCTACCGGCGGCAGGGTGATTTCAGCCTGCTGCAACAGGCCGGGGTGGAGCAGGGCTTTCAGGTGGTGGCGATGCACACCTATAGCGTGGATGGCGTGCGCGTAAGCAGCACGCGCGTGCGCGAGGCGCTGGCGCAGGGTGATTTGAAGGCCGCGCAGAAATGGCTGGGTCGCCCGTATCGCATGTCCGGGCGCGTGGCGCACGGCGACCGGCGCGGGCGCGAACTGGGTTTCCCCACCGCGAACATCCATGTGCACCGCCGCGTAAGCCCGGTGGCGGGCGTGTTTGCGGTCGAACTCTACGGCCTGGAGCGCGAGCCGCTGGCGGGCGTGGCCAACGTCGGCACGCGCCCCAGCGTGGATGGTACGCACTGTCTGCTGGAGGTGCATGTGCTCGATTTCGAACAGGACATTTACGGACGCCACGTGCAGGTGGAGTTTTTGCACAAGCTGCGCGACGAACAGCGTTTTGCGTCATTGGATGAATTGAAAAAAGCCATCGCCGATGACTGTAAGCGAGCGCGGGAATTTTTTACTAGATGCGGATAAAAGGCACGAGATACAAGAAAATGTTAAACATAGTTGCCGTTAACTTTTCTCTTGTATCTGTTTTAAGAGGCCACTGTGACGGATTATAAAAATACCCTGAATTTGCCGCGGACGGATTTCCCCATGAAGGCGAATCTGCCGGTGCGTGAGCCGGAGATGTTGCGCCACTGGGAGGAGATCGGTTTGTACGCCAGACTGCGCGAGGCGGGCAAGGGCAGGAAGAAATTCGTGCTGCATGACGGCCCGCCTTATGCCAACGGCGAAATCCACATCGGCCACGCGGTGAACAAAATCCTCAAGGACATCATCGTCAAAAGCAAAACCTTGAGCGGCTTCGATGCGCCCTATGTGCCGGGCTGGGACTGCCACGGCCTGCCCATTGAGTTGATGGTGGAGAAAAAAGTCGGCAGGGCGGGCGTCAAAGTTGACGCCAAAACCTTCCGCAAGAGCTGCCGCGAGTACGCCGCCAAACAAGTGGAGAGCCAGCGCGCGGATTTCAAGCGCCTCGGCGTGATCGGCGATTGGGAGCGTCCTTATCTCACCATGGATTTTAAATTCGAGGCCGACATCATCCGCAGTCTCGGATGCATCATTGAGAAGGGCCACGTGCACAAGGGCTACAAGCCGGTGCATTGGTGCGTGGACTGCGGATCGGCCTTGGCCGAGGCGGAAGTGGAGTACGAAGATAGAACCTCTCCCGCGATTGATGTGCGTTTCGCGGTACTGGATGACGAAGCACTGATGGCGCGCTGCCGCCACGCGCCGGAGGTGGAGGGCGCGGGGCCGTTGAGCGTGGTGATCTGGACCACCACGCCGTGGACCTTGCCCGCGAATCAGGCTGTGGCGCTGAATCCGGAGGTGGATTACGTCGTCGCACAGTGTCAATCAGAACACGGCGACGCACAGGGACGTGCTAGTGTCGCGGGAGGCAGGATGCCGGGAGCGACCACGGAACGCCTGCTGGTCGCCGAGGCGTTACTGAAAGATGTGATGGCGCGTTATGGTATTGAGAGTTATCGGGTCGTGGCCTATTGCCGCGGGGCCGATCTCGACGGCATCAAGCTGCAACACCCGTTCTATGCGCGCGAGGTGCCCATCGTGCTCGGCGTGCACGTCACCACTGACGCGGGCACCGGGGCGGTACATACCGCGCCCGGGCATGGACAGGACGACTACGTGGTGGGTCAGCGTTACGGTCTGCCGGTGGAGTGTCCGGTAGGCGATGACGGCAAGTTTCTGCCCGGCACGGAATTGTTTGCCGGTATGCACGTGACGCAGGCGAATAACGAGGTGATTGAAGTGCTCAAGGCGCGCGGCGCGCTGCTGCATGAGCACGCGCTACGGCACAGCTATCCGCATTGCTGGCGGCATCACACACCGATCATCTTCCGCGCCACGCCGCAGTGGTTTATCAGCCTGGAGCAAAAAGGTTTACGCAGCGCGGCGCTGTATGCCATCGAGCACACGCGCTGGATACCCGAGTGGGGCAAGGCGCGCATCGCGGGTATGGTGGCGGGGCGTCCCGACTGGTGCATCTCGCGCCAGCGCACCTGGGGCGTGCCGATCACCTTGTTCGTGCACAAGCAGACCGGCGCGCTGCATCCTGACACGCCGAAGCTGATCGAAGCAGTGGCCGCGCAAGTCGAGCAGCGCGGCATAGATGCCTGGTTTGATCTCGATGCCAAAGAATTGCTTGGCGGCGATGCGGCGCACTATGCGAAGACCACCGACACACTGGATGTGTGGTTTGACTCCGGCGTGACGCACGCCTGCGTGCTGGAGCAGCGCGCTGATCTGGATGGTGTGCCGGCCGATTTATATCTGGAAGGCTCCGACCAGCATCGCGGCTGGTTTCAGTCTGCGCTGCTTACCTCGGTTGCGATGCGCGGCAGCGCGCCTTACAAGTCGGTGCTCACGCACGGTTTCACGGTGGACGCCAAGGGCGAGAAGATGTCCAAGTCCAAGGGCAACGTGGTTGCGCCGCAAAAAGTAGTGGGTACGCTGGGCGCGGATATTTTACGGCTGTGGGTCGCCGCCACCGATTACCGCGGCGAGATGAGCGTGTCGGATGAAATCCTGAAACGCACCGCCGACGCTTATCGGCGGCTGCGCAACACCGCGCGCTTTCTGCTCGCCAACCTGTATGACTTTGATCCGGCGCAAGACAAGGTGGACGCCGAAAACATGCTGGAGCTGGATCGCTGGGCGGTGGACCGCGCGCGCCGCTTACAAGAGGAAATCATCAAGGCGTATAACGATTACGAATTTCATGTGATCTACCAGAAGCTGCACAATTTCTGCGCGGTGGAAATGGGCGCGTTTTATCTGGATATCATCAAGGATCGTCAATACACCACGCGGAAGAACAGCCGCGCGCGCCGCTCCGCGCAAACCGCGATTTATCACATCATCGAGGCGATGGCGCGCTGGTTCGCGCCCATCATGAGCTTCACCGCCGAGGAGATCTGGCGCTTGCTTCCGGGCAAGCGCAAGGATTCGGTGTTGCTGGAGACCTGGTACGACGGTCTGGCTCCCTTGGATGGCGCCGCGATAGACGCGCAACAGTGGGGGAAAATCATCACTACGCGTGAGGCGGTGAGCAAGGAATTGGAAAAGCTGCGCGTGGCGGGAGACATTGGCTCGTCCCTGGATGCGGAAGTGGACATTTATTGTGACCAGGAATGGCATGCGGCGCTGGCGCTGCTGCACGATGAACTGAGGTTTGTCTTGATTACCTCGGATGCCCGCATCCATGCGCCGGATTGGAAGCCGGCGGACTTGACGCAGGAGGCCGAAAAAGGCCTCTGGATCAGAGTGACGCCTTCAGCGCATGTAAAATGCGTGCGCTGCTGGCATCATCGCGCGGACGTGGGCGCCAACAGCGAACACCCTGAAATCTGCCTGCGCTGCGTGGAAAATGTTGCGGGTAAAGGCGAAGTGAGGCGTTACGCATGATGCTTAAGTGGCTGTGGCTCTCGGCGCTGGTGATTGTTCTGGATCAGTTCAGCAAGCACCTGATAAGCAGTTCCATGCAACTGCGGGAATCCATTGAGATACTGCCGTTCTTCAATCTCACCCTGGGGCACAACACCGGCGCGGCATTCAGCTTTTTGGCCAACGCGGGCGGCTGGCAGCGCTGGTTCTTCACCCTCATCGCGCTCGCGGTGAGCGCCATGATTGTCGTATGGCTGAAACGTCTCCCTGCCACTGATAAATGGCAGGCCGCGGCGCTGGCGCTGATTCTGGGTGGCGCGCTGGGCAACGTGATAGACCGCGTGCGTTTCGGTTACGTGGTGGACTTTCTCGACGTCTACTATCAACAATGGCACTGGCCGACGTTCAATATCGCGGACTCCGCCATCACGGTCGGCGTGGCGATATTGGTGATAGTGATATTGAGAGAAAATAAACGTCTTACGTAGCTGTGGTTGCATGCCTCTTCGGGACGCATTACAGTGAGTGAGGTTAGGCGGTGAAGGCTTGAAGGTTTGGAAAGGAAAGTCACAAGATGCGACCCTAATGTTTTTTGCGTAACCCATGTGGGCACCATTAGCCATGCCTTGACGCATGTGCGACAATTGTTAAAAGAGGATATAAGGCTGGCGAAGCAATTAGAGCGGGTGAAGTGGACCCCTCCGTCAGGACAGAAATCAGCCTGGTTTAAGCTGTACTGTCCACTTCTACGCAGCTGCATGGCGCTGCCCTGGTTTTACTGAATTTATCTACTATCCTCGAGCAGACAAAGGGTCACATCTTGTAATATGACATTTTCAGAATCGGGATTGAATGCGCGTGGGCAAACAAAATCCGTTTGCCCATCCTATAGGACTACCTGCTTAAGCATGATCGTGTGCACAGCACACGCTACAACTTTCTGCTTTTGCCTTTACGCCAGCGTCCCCACTAGATTTCAAACTTGCGCCGCAAGCAAGGCGACGACTTGAAGATCGTTACCGACGCCGTCAGACGTGCATCTTTGCGGTCATGTCCACCCCGATTGCTTTCATCACGGCCAAGGTTGTTTTCAGCGTCGGGTTGCCGTTCTCGCTAAAAGAGCGGTAAAGCTGTTCGCGTGAAAGCCCGGTTTTCACGGCAATCTGCGTCATTCCTTTGGCGCGGGCGACAACGCCTAGTGCCTTGGCAATGTAGGCGGCATCGCCAGTTTCGAAGGCGTCGGCCATGAAAACGGCGATTGCTTCGTCGCTGTCCAGCGCCACCGCTGGATCGTAGGTGCTCAGTTGTTCAACCATGTCATTTGCTCCTCTCGTTAGCCAGCCGCTTTGCGGCCTGAATATCCCGGCTTTGCGTGCTTTTGTCGCCACCGCATAACAAGACGATGATCGAGGTTCCGCGCTGTTGGAAATAGACGCGATAGCCGGGGCCGTAGTGAATTCTTAGTTCGCTGACCCCCTCCCCTACAGGGGACACGTCGCCGGCAAGCCCAGCCGCCAGGCGAAACAGACGCGCCGCGATAGCGGCTCGCGCCCGTGGGTCTTTGAGCTTGGATTCCCACTTGCGGAATGTCTCGGTTTGCTTGAGTGCAAACATACTCTAAGTGTAGTTTATAGACTACGCTGTGTCAATGCTTTTAGCGACTACAAGCCACAAGCCAGCAAGTCCGGGGGCATCTTGTGGGGCTGTTGCCCAAACCGATTTCATGCTTCGACAAGCTCAGCATGAACGGAAAAAGTTTAATGATGTCAACGCAACATCGTTCGCTCTGAGCCTGTAAAAGGGTCAACAATGTGTTTGGGCAACAGCCACTTGTAATATGACATTTTCAGAATCGGGATTGAATCCGCGTGGGCAAACAAAATCCAGTAAGGGTAGCGTGCGCTATGCGCACATTTCTGACTGGCAGCGTGTTTTCATGGATGCTTGGTAGGATGATGTTCCGGTTTCGCCTTGCGCTTGCGGAGATTGCCCCACCATGCCTCGGTGCGGCGGCGTAGTCTGCGCATCCAGTGGAAGTCCACGGACAATAAAATCACGCCGAGCGGGATCATCCAGAAGCCCAGCACGGGCAGAAAGCCAAGCAGGCCCATGATGATCAGCAGCACCCCGGCGCTGGTGCGCAGCCATTTGGAGGGGTGATTCTTGAGCTTCAGGAATAATTGTTTGAGCATGGTGTAAGCATACCGGCGCGGTGGGGTAATGCCAAGCCGGGCTATGAAATTGATTTCATAAGCAGTAACCTAACAGACATGCATCTTAAATTCACCAAAATGCACGGCCTGGGCAATGATTTTGTGGTCATAGACGCCATTTCTCAAGCCGTCGCGCTCACCCCGGAACAAATACGTCTTCTCGCCAACCGCCACTTCGGCGTGGGCTGCGACCAGGTGCTGTTGGTTGAGCCTGCGCGCAGTAAGGGGGTGGATTTCTCGTACCGCATTTTCAACGCCGACGGCGGTGAGGTGGAGCAGTGCGGCAACGGGGCGCGCTGCTTTATGCGGTTTGTGCGCGACCAGGGGTTGACCACCAGGAATGAGCTGGTGGTGGAGACGATGTGCGGGGTGATTCGTCCGCGCATGGAACAGGACGGTCAGGTGACGGTGAGCATGGGCGTGCCGCGCACGCGCCCGGACGAAATCCCCTTTGTGGCCGAGCAGGAGGCGTTGAGTTATGCGCTGGAGGTGGCGGGCAAGGAGTATCAGATCGGCGCGCTGTCCATGGGCAATCCGCACGCGGTGTTGCAGGTGGAGGATGTAAAGAATGCGCCGGTCACGACGCTCGGCCCGCTCATCGAACGGCATGCGCGCTTCCCGCGCGGCGTGAATGTGGGCTTCATGCGCATCGTGGACCTGGCCAACATCGAGCTGCGTGTATTCGAGCGCGGCGCGGGCGAGACCCTGGCCTGCGGCACCGGCGCGTGCGCGGCGATGGTCATGGCTCGACTACGGGGGCGGGTGGATGATAAAGTAGCGGTGACGTTGCCGGGCGGCAGGCTACAAATAGCCTGGGGCAAGGCAGGGGAGGAGGTGCATATGACCGGACCGGCGACCAGCGTATACGAGGGCGACATAAAACTATGAGCACACAACAAGAAAGAGCAGATGTGCCGGACGTGGAGCTACAGATGGTCGAATATCTGCGCGCACATCCTGATTTTTTTCTCCAACACCCCGCCTTACTCGCGGAGCTGCATGTGCCGCATGATAGCGGCGGCACGGTGTCGCTGGTCGAGCGCCAGGTCAGCGTGTTGCGGGATCAGAATCGTCAACTGCGGCGCGAATTGATGGACCTGGTGCAGGTGGCGCGCGGCAACGACCGCCTGAATGAACGCATACAGCGCCTCACCCTGGCGTTGATGCGTTGTACCGGGCTGGCCGAAATCGTGCGCACCTTGCATGATGCCATGATGAACGAATTTGATGCGGACGCCGTCGCCCTGCGCCTGTTCCGGCCCGCCAGGCGCGCCGCCCTCAAGGCGGGCGTGGAGTTGCCGGATACCGTGTTCGCCGCCATGGACAGCGAGGATCTCACGTCGTTCCAGAAAATAATTGAACAGCGCAAGCCGGTGTGCGGCAAGCTGCGCCCCGCGCAACTGCAATATCTGTTTATCGAGCGGGCGAGCGAGATTTCTTCCCTGGCGCTGATTCCCCTCACCTTGCAGCGAGAGGCCGGCGCCGAGGCCGCTCCCGGCATCCTGCCTCCCGCGACACTAGCAGAACCCTTCGCTAGCGCTCTTCCCTGTGCGTCGCCGGTTTGTATCGGCCTGTTCGCGGTGGGCAGTTTCGAGAGCGGGCGCTTTAATCCGGAGATGGGCACGCTGTTCCTGGCTCACCTGGGCGCACTGGCGGGACAGGCGATCAGCACTCATCTGGAGGTGTGAGCGGCGTGGTCGCTCCCGGCGTCCTGCCTCCCGCGACACTAGCACATCCCTGTACGTCGCCGGGTGCCATGTCCGATGACGCATCCGCCTGGCTGGAAAAATTCTTCACCCATCTCACAGGCGAACGCCGCCTTGCCGCGCTAACGCGCGAGAGCTACCGGCGCGACCTTACCAGCATCGCCGCATTTTGCGCGCGGCAAGGCATTACCGAATGGCGCGCGCTCAATCACCATCAGGTACGCGAGTTTACCGCCGCGCGCCACCGCGCTGGCTTGAGTGGGCGCAGTTTGCAGCGGCAGCTTTCCGCGCTGCGCAGTTTTTTCAACTATTTGCTGCGCGAAGGCGTGGTGAGTCATAGCCCGGCGCTCGGTGTCGCGGTGCCGAAGTCGCCGCGCCGTTTGCCCAATGTCCTGGATGTCGAGCAAGTGGGGCGGCTGCTCGATATCGAGCAGCGGGATGCCATGGCGTGCCGCGACCGCGCCGCGCTGGAGTTGCTATATTCCTCCGGGCTGCGTTTGAGTGAACTGATGTCGCTCAACGTGGCGGACCTGGACCTGCATGACGCGCTGGTGCGCGTGACCGGTAAAGGCGACAAGACGCGCGTGCTGCCGGTGGGGCGCAAGGCGCGCGCCGCGCTGGTGGAGTGGCTGAAGCAGCGCACGCTCTGGGCGCGGGAAACGGAGCCCGCGTTGTTCATCACCCGGCAAGGCCGGCGCCTCACCCCGCGCGCCTTGCAGATGCGTTTGCGGTACTGGGCGCTCAAACAGGGCATCGGCGTGCCGGTGCATCCGCACATGCTGCGTCACTCGTTCGCCAGTCACTTGCTGGAATCAAGCGGCGACCTGCGCGCGGTGCAGGAATTGCTCGGCCACAGCGACATCAGCACCACGCAAATTTACACGCAACTCAACTTTCAGCATCTCGCCCAGATCTACGACGCCGCGCACCCGCGCGCGAAACGGCAGAGAAAAGAGACCAGCTTGAAATAAACCGCCAGTACCTACCCGCGCCGGACAGAAGCTCCGGCACATCAGGGGTTCCTTAGGTTCTCGATTAACTGTTCATGCAGGCCGCCGAAGCTGCCGTTGCTCATAATCAGCACATGATCGCCGGAGCGCGCTTCCCGGGCTATCGCATCGCTCAGCGCCGCGACGGAGGTCAGCACGCGCGACTGCTTGTTGGTCAAGGCCGCCGCCACCGCGCCAAGTTCCCAGCCGAGGTCCGGCGGTTGATAAAGGAATACCACGTCCGCGAGGCTTAAAGAGGGCGCCAGCGTGTGTTGATGCACCCCCATGCGCATGGTGTTGGAGCGCGGCTCCAGCACGGCGAGGATGCGCGCCTGGCCGACGCGTTCACGCAAGCCCTGCAAGGTCGTCGCTATCGCGGTCGGGTGGTGCGCGAAGTCGTCATACACGGTGACGCCATTTATGCTGGCGCGCACCTCCATGCGCCGCTGCACGCCCTGGAACTCCTGCAATGCGCTTATCGCCTGGGCGGGCGCGACACCGGCATGGCGCGCGGCGGCGAGGGCGGCGAGGGCGTTCATCCGGTTGTGCGCGCCGAGCAGTGTCCAGCGCAGCCGCCCTTGCGGCTCGCCTTGGTGCAGTATGTCGAAGCCCGGCTCCGCCCCGCTGTCCTTGATGCTCCAGCCGTCGTTGACCCCGAAGTGTTCCACCGGCGTCCAGCACCCGCGCGCCAGCACCCGCGCCAAGGCCGCGTCCGCGCCGTTCACTATGACTAGACCGTGGCCGGGGAGGGTGCATATAAAATGGTGAAATTGCTGCTCAATAGCGGCAAGATCGGAGAAGATGTCAGCATGATCGAACTCAAGGTTATTCAGGATCGCGGTGCGCGGGCGGTAGTGGATGAATTTGGAGCGTTTATCAAAGAAGGCGCTGTCATATTCATCCGCCTCGATGACAAAAAACGGCGTCTTGCCCAAGCGTGCGCTGACGCCGAAATTCTGCGCCACCCCGCCGATCAGAAAGCCGGGTTCCAGCCCGGCGTGTTCCAATATCCAGGCCAGCATGGAGCTGGTGGTGGTCTTGCCGTGCGTGCCGGCCACCGCCAGCACCCAGCGGTCCCGGAGAATGTGCTTGGCCAGCCATTCTGGGCCGGAGGTGTAGGGTAAGCCCTGGTTGAGCACATACTCCACCACCGGGTTGCCGCGCGACAGGGCGTTGCCGATCACCACGCAATCCGGCGCGGGTTGCTGCAGGTGTTCGGCGTGGTAGCCTTGCTTGACGGTGACGCCAAGCTGCGCGAGCTGCGTGCTCATGGGCGGGTAGACATTTTGGTCTGAACCGCTTACCGTGTGACCGGCTTCACGCGCCAGACGCGCGATACCACCCATGAGCGTGCCGCAGATGCCGAGGATGTGCAGGTGCACGGGTTAGCCCGCTTGCACGGTCAGGGGCGAGATCAACAAGGCGACGGTCGCGGACATCAGGAGAAATCC
>JBCKVB010000039.1:0-12420 GCA_038924245.1 Gammaproteobacteria bacterium
TAGAGGTTATATCGTCCGCTCCATGGTGGTTTTGGGCCATGACAGTCAAT
Source organism: Gammaproteobacteria bacterium (assembly GCA_038924245.1). Classification (GTDB taxonomy): domain Bacteria; phylum Pseudomonadota; class Gammaproteobacteria; order SURF-13; family SURF-13; genus SURF-13. The sequence continues at coordinate 51 of JBCKVB010000039.1, forward strand.
ACTACCCAAGCAGCAGGTCGCCCCGCTTTCACCGCGCCACCTGAATGATCTGGTTCAACACCCCGCACACCTCGGCAAAGTGGGCATCGGACAAACGCTTCATCGGATGCGCTTTAGCTGCACGCACCTGCCAGTCGAATGATTTTGGTTGATGGCACAAAACATAGCTCGGCTTGGCGGCCTTGCGACCCGTTGCTGCGCCAACCGCCACGGCAAAAGGATTATCGGCATTGTATTCGGCGGTGGTCATGGGTAAACCAATCACCAACGAAGTGCGCTCGTTGAAGTTGCGCGGAGAAAGAACGAGAAATGGATGGATGTCACGCATCTCGCGGCCCGCATGAGGATTGCAATCAATCCAAATCACATCCTGCCTATCCGGCACCCACGCTGCACGCTGCCTCGCTACCACTTTTCCGCGCCCACTCTGGCGTTTGCCATGGCTTCGCCACCGTGACGTGAACGGTCGAAGCGGGCCAGACGTTGCTCCAGCGTGAGAGGCTCATCGCGCAGGGGCGCGATAATCACGCGGCCATTTTCCACGGAAACACGCACCCGTTGATCCACATGCAAATGCGCTTCGCGCGCCACAGCAGCAGGTAGCCGCACCCCCAAATTATTTCCCCAATGCTTGATATTGAGCACGGCTTCAGCCACGGCAACCTCCTTGAGTAAACTGTTTATACAGTGTTTAGACATTGTGCCCAATTTTTTTGGAAGTTGCAACCCGCGGACTCTGGATTGTTCTCAATCATGCTCGGGCTCAGGCAATGGGGTAAATCTGGGCATGCCATTTCTGTTGGTATAGCAAGCAGCCAGCGTAGTGCGCGCTGTGCGCACGAAAGTCATGACCAATATTTGTGATCCGCGAACATTCAATGCGTCTGCTTTAGCACCAGCGTCTGACCGGTGTTCTGCATTTCCAGGCGTCCCAGAAACGACATGCCGAGCAGCACCTCGGTGGGGAAGCCACCCTCCACCACCACGCCTTCCACGTCGCGCAGTTCGATGTCGCCGACCTTCACCTTGTCGAGCTTGATCTGATAGGCCGGCGCGTTACCGGAGGCGGTGGATATCATCAGCGGCCGGCCGTTGATGCGGTAGTCTATCCCCATGCGCTTGGCCTCCGCCGAGTTCATGGCGACATTGGTGGCGCCGGTGTCCACCAGGAAGCGCACCGCAAAGGCGTTGATGGCGCCGTCCACCATATACAACCCGTTCTGGTTGCGCGCGATCCGCACGCTGCTCTCCTTGCGCGTGGCGTAGTGGGCGCCCACCTGATTGCTCAGGCGGTACACGGCGGGCTTGCCGTTCACCTCCAGCACCGCCTCTTTGCTGCTGGCGGAGATCAGCCGCACTCCTTCCGGGCTGGTTTGTCCGACGCTAAGCGCCTGCTGCCTACCGTCTATCAACAGCACCACGCGGTCTTTGAACAGCCCCACCACGGACACGGTTTTCACCGCCCAGGCGGACAAGCTCACCAAGGTCAACATCAGACAGCATGCGACCGGCAGGTTCCTCATCTGCCTTAAGATACACGGGAAAGCGGTACTTTGAAACATCATTGACGGCGGTGAAAATAAGGCCGCTTCCCTGCGGCCAAACCCAGGAGATGCGGGTTAGTCGCGTAACTTGCTGAACACGTATTGGGACTTGGCTTCGGGCTGGTGGCACCCGAGGCAGGATTTGCCACAGTCGGTTACCAGGCGCTGGTCACGGCTGTTACCCGCGAAGCCTTCGAAGCCCCAGCCGCCGGTGTTCTTGAAGCGTTTGCTGTCCGCTGCATCACGCCGGCCAGCTTGCGCTCGCCTTCCTGCACCGGATGCACGCCGTGCTCCTGCGCGATCTGGTTGAGTGTCTTGACCCCATGGATCGCTTCCAAGCCCACCTTGGCCTTGAATTCCGCTCCGTGTACCTTACGTTTCGCTCCGCTCATCGCCCGCTCCATTCTTCATCGGACAATAGCTTAAACTACTGTCTCAAATTCGGGGTCCACTATAGGGGAAGTAACGTGGCCGTCTACGCTATCGGTGACGTTCAAGGTTGTTTTGACGAGCTGCAGGAACTGCTGAAGAACCTCTCCTTTAAGGCGGATGACACCCTGTGGTTCACCGGCGATCTAGTCAACCGCGGGCCGAAGTCGCTGGAGACTTTGCGCTTCGTGAAAAGTCTGGGCGCGCGCGCCATCACGGTGCTGGGCAATCACGATTTGCATCTGCTGGCGGTGGCGCAAGGTTGTGAGCGTTATCGCCGTGGCGACAGCTTTGAAGATGTATTGCATGCGCCGGACCGGGATGAGCTGCTGAATTGGCTGCGCGCGCGGCCGCTGCTGCATCATGACGACGCGCTGGGCTTTACCCTGATTCATGCCGGACTGCCTCCGCAGTGGGATTTGCGGCAGGCGCGCGCCTGCGCGCGGGAAGTCGAGGCGGTGCTGCGCGGGGCGGATTACGCGGAGTTTTTGCGTGAGATGTATGGCAACGAACCGCAAAGCTGGCCGGATGCGCTGAGCGGCTGGGACAGGTTGCGCTTTATCACCAATTGCCTGACGCGATTGCGCTACTGCGACGCGCACGGTAGGCTCGCACTGGAGGAAAAGAGCGCGCCGGGCGCGCAGCTGCGGGGTTACTTACCCTGGTTTGAAGTGCCGGGGCGGTTAAGCGGCAAGCTGAATATCGTGTTCGGCCACTGGTCCACGCTGGGCGCATATCCCGTCACGAATGTATTCCCCTTGGACGGCGGCTGCGTCTGGGGTGGAGGTTTGCTTGCGCTGCGTCTCGATGGCGCGCGGCGCGAGCGAGTGCGCCTGGAGTGCCGGACGCATTGTGAACATTAGTCGGACGCATTGTGAACGTTAGTCGGATGCATTGTGAACATTAAATGCGGCTGGTTACCCGGTAGACCTTACTGTCTTTAACCGCGAAATACTGGATCTCGTTTGAGGAGAGAAAGACGATCTCAGACAGGATGAGGTCATAGGCCTTTTGTTCCTCGCCGTCCACCACCACCAGACTGGTATCGCCCAGGCGCGCGCGGTACGCGGTGTGGTGACTATCGGGACTGAACAGGGGATTCCCCTTGCCGATCGCGGCATAGTGTTTTTGCGCGACACCATCCACGACCGCGAACAGCTTGTCGCCGGTCATGGCGTAGTAGGCCAGGTGTTTGCCGTCAGGGCTGAAAAAGGGAGAGTGTGCTCCGACGCCGTCATGGGCGGTAAGCTCCTTGCCGTTCACCACCAGGAACTGTTTGCCGTTTTCCCAGGCGACGTAGGCGTGATGCGCGCCGTCGCCGCTGAAGATAACATTGAAGGGGGAGATTTCGTCATACTTCTTGCCCGCCACGTCATCCACCACGGCGAACTGCTTTTCCTGTTCCTCAACGATATACGCCACACCTTTTCCATCCGGGCTGAACACGGGCGCGGGGCTGAAAATTTTCTCGTGCGGCGGGCCTTCCTTGCCATCCCGTACCAGAAATTGGCGATAGTCGCGCTCCGCGAAATACGCGAGGTGTTGGCTATCCGGCGAGAAGACGGGGACGATGGTGTTGACGCCTTCATAACGCCGCTGTTCTTTACCATCCACCACCGCGAACTGCATGTCATTATCGAACGCGCGGTAGGCGACATGACGGCTATCGGGGCTGAAGGTCAGCGAACCCTCGCCGATGATTTCATAGCGCGCGCCTTCCTTGCCGTCCACGACGGCGAAAAATGTGCTATCGCCGTTTGGGGTTTTCTCCCTGGCGATAAAGGCCAGACGCCGGCTGTCCGGGCTGAATACGATGGAGTGCGAGGCGACGCCGTCGTAAAGTTTTCCCGTCACGCCGTCCACCACCACCGCGGTGCCATGTTCCAGCAGCGCCTTATGGGCCACGCGGCTGCTGTCGGGGCTGAACACAGGCGCTTCCACCGCCCGGTAGGGGCCGGTTTCATGGTCATCCATCACCAGGTACCAGACATCGCCCCGCAATGCGCTGTAGGCCACGCGCCGGCTGTCCGGGCTGAAGAAACCGGAATGCGCGCCGATGCCGTCGTAACGCTTACCCTCTTTGCTGTCGAGCACAACGAACTGTCTGCCGTTCTGCTCTATTACGTAGGCGAGCCGCCGTCCGTCCGGGCTTGCATGCGTGGACGACACTATCCACCCGTCCGGGTCAAGCTCTCCAATCAGGGTTTCCGTGGTGCGCTCGACCTGAGGCAGGGGCGGCGCGGTGCAGGCCGCCAACATCAGGAGTGAAGCAAACAATGACCAGTGATAATTCGGCACAAAAAAATCCTTGCAGCAACTGGGGCTGCGCTTTAAGGACATTACAGGCCGTGCCCCGCCGCTTGTTGACGAGGGCGGAGCGCGCCTGGTTGCTAACTGGATTCGGGTTTCGGCGCGGGACAGGTGTTGATGCCGAGCAACTTCCATATCGGGCACCAGCTTACCGCCACCGTGACGAGAGGAACGACGCCGATCAGGCCCAGATAGCGCATATTTCCTTCGAGTACAAACAGCAGTGATAGCAAGGCAACCCCGATAATCGCACGAATAACCCTTTCGGTATTTCCAATATTGCTTGTCATGGTGTATCTCCTATAGAAGATCATGTTCACAATCGCCCCACCGCTTGATTCTCATGCGCGGGGCTTCCGGCCACACATCCCTAGCATAGTTACAAGGCTGCCGCGGCGCAAGCTCAAACAGCTTTGCGTCTCTCCCATGTCACAAAGCTGTAAGAGTAAGGATTTTTCTCATCGGCGGCGTGATTAACGCGCCCGGCTTCCAGCCAGTCCTGTTTATCGAAACAGGGAAAGTAAGCGTCGCCGCTGAAAGACGCATGAATTTCGGTTAAATACAGGCGTGATGCGCGCGGCAGAAGCTGGGCGAACAAGTCCTCGCCGCCCATCACCATCAGCTCATCACTCCCCGCGCCCGCCGCCAACGCCTCATCGAGCGTGTGCGTCACCTCGCACCCCGGCGCCTGATAGTCCGGGTCGCGCGTGAGGATGATATTGCGCCTGCCGGGCAGTGGTTTACCGATGGACTCGAACGTCTTGCGCCCCATCAAAAGCGGTTTGCCCATGGTCACTTCACGGAAATGGCGCATGTCGGCGGGCAACCGCCACGGCAGGGTGTTGTTGATGCCGATGACGCGGTTTTCATCCATAGCCGCGATCAGGGAAATTATCATGATAGTCCTTTGTGCACGATGGCCAATAAGTGGATAATACAATAGCCCGTCATGCGCCACTATAGATTGACATTGTCCTGCCCCGACCGCCCCGGCATCATCGCTGCGGTGAGCTCCTTTATCGCCGCGCACGGCGGCACCATAGGCGAGAGCGCGAGCCACAGCGAGCCGGACACGCGCCACTTCTTCATGCGCCAGGAAATACTGGCCGGCTCGCTGCCGTTCGGCGTGGATGAATTCCGCGAGCGTTTTTCAGCCATCGCCTCTGGGTTCAACATGCAGTGGGGCATCAGCGACTCCGCGCTGAAAAAACGCGTGGTGCTGCTCGTGAGCAGGCAGGATCATTGTCTGGCGGATTTACTCTATCGCTGGCGCAGCAAGGAATTCGATTTCGACATCCCATGCGTGATTTCAAATCACGAGGACTTGAGAAGCCTGGTCGAATGGCACGCCATTCCTTACATACATGCGCCGGTTACTCCGGAAAATAAAATAGCGGCGCATGAGAAAATCTTAAGCCTGTGCCGACAGCACAATGCGGACGCCGTCGTGCTGGCGCGTTACATGCAAGTGTTGCCCGATGCCTTCTGCATGGCCTACCCAAACCGCATCATCAATATTCACCACGGCCTGCTGCCGGCGTTCGTCGGCGCGCGCCCTTATCATCAGGCCTTCGAGCGCGGCGTGAAACAGATCGGCGCCACCTGTCATTATGTCACCACCGAGCTCGACGAGGGCCCCATCATCGAGCAGGACGTGATCCGCGTGGATCACAGCGAAGCCGCGGAGGATTTAATCCGCCTGGGACGCGACGTGGAGAAGACCGTGCTCTCGCGCGGCGTGCGTTATCATGTGGAGGACCGCGTGCTGGTGCATGGCGCGCGCACCGTGGTGTTCAAGTAAGGGTCGGCTCAGCCGTAGCAGTCCGGTCCGCCATTCTGCATTTCCAGAGTGCCGATCAACTCCGTCACGTTTTTCAATCCGCGGCGCTTCAGATAATCCACAATGCCGGCATTGATTTTCGGGCACACCAGCGGATCATAAAACAGCGCGGTGCCGACGCCCACCGCGGAGGCCCCGGCGATAATAAATTCCAGCGCATCCTGCGCCGTCAGGATACCGCCCTGGCCGATGATGGGGATGTTGTGCTGCTTCGCCACCTGATACACCTGGTGGACTTTTAATAACGCGATGGGCTTGATGGCCGGGCCGGACAGTCCACCCTGGCCGTTGCCCAGCACCGGCGTGCGTTTTTCGATGTCCACCGCCATGCCCATCATGGTATTGATGACCGCGAACCCATCGGTACCCGCCTCGATGCAGCGGCGCGCGTTCTCCGCGATGTCGGTCTGGTTGGGCGAGAGCTTGGTGATGAGCGGTTTTTTGGTTTGCGCGCGGCACGCCGCCACCACGCGCGCCGACATGTCCGGGTCGTTGCCGAACGCCACGCCGCCTTCCTTCACGTTGGGGCAGGAGATATTGATCTCCATCGCGTCTATGGGCGAGTCGTCGAACAGGCGCGTGATCTCGGCATATTCCTCCACCGTCGAGCCGGACAAATTGGCGATAAAGCGCGTCTCGCTGAAATCGAGCGTGGGCAGAATGTTTTTGATGACGTATTCCGTGCCGGGGTTTTGCAAACCGATGGCATTCAACATCCCCATCGGCGTTTCCCACACGCGGTGCGGCGCATTGCCGAGGCGCGCCTTGAGCGTGGTGCCCTTCAAGCATACCGCCCCCACGTCGCGGTTGGAAAATCCCGCCACGCGGGTGTATTCTTCGCCGAAGCCCACGCACCCGGAGAGCAGCACCAGCGGCGTATTAAAACGCAGGCCGCAAAACTCCATGCCCAGCATTTTTTGACTCAACTCATCCATTAACATCCCATTCTGAGAAAAGGGGTGAGGGGATTTCAGTATGTTTCATGTCGTCCTGTTCGAGCCGGAGATTCCACCCAACACCGGCAACATTATACGCCTGTGCGCGAACAGCGGCGCGCAATTGCACTTGATCAAACCCCTGGGCTTCAGCCCGCGGTGGCGGATTAAAGAGTTTCATCTTTGCGGAATGGATGAATTCGAGGTACATTTAGTAAATGTAGGTCGGATCAAGCGTAGCGGATCCGACACTGCTAATATGAAAGGCTGCTATTTATAACCTGGATGAAGGAGCGAAACCTATGAGCAAAGGCATGGACAGTAAGCAGTCCACTAAGAAGCAACCGACCAAGACCATGAAAGAAAAAAGGGCCGCGAAGAAATCCAAGAGGCAGGCCAAGCGTTCCTGAGCAAGCGCATCCCGAATGAAGTGCGGCAAGTAGCCTGAATGAAACAAGGTGGAATCCGGGAAGTATTATCCCGGGTTTCATTCCACCCAATCCAGTAAGTCGTTGAACTAAAAGCACTGGATTCCGGGTCTCCGCTACGCTGCGCCCGGAATGACGACACATCAGAGGTTCCTTTATATTGTTTTATGAAACTATCCTCCTTTTCAGCTTGCTTAAAACAAGCATACCCCATCCCTCTGTATTCTGAATTAGGTTAACCCAGCGCCCAAGGCGGCGAGGATGTTTTTCACATCCAGCGCGGCGGCGATTTGTTTTACATCGCGCTGCGGCAGATACGGTACCTTTCCCAACAGCGGCGCACCGAGGCGCTCGCGCAACGCCGCGATGTTGCGCTCCAATTCCGGGAACCGCGGTTGTATGCAGCTCGCTACCCAGCCCGCGAGCGGCACGCCATATTGCGCGATACTTTGCGCGGTGAGCTGTGCATGATTTAAACAACCCAGCCGCATTCCCACCACCATCACCACCGGCAATCCGAGCAGGCGCGCCATATCCGCCACGGTTTCACGCTCATTGAGCGGCACCAGCCAACCACCCGCGCCTTCCGCGATCACCACATCGGCGCGCGCGGCAAGCGCGTCGAAATGTGTCCTGATGCGCGCCAGCTCGATATGCACGCCCGCGTCCCGCGCGGCAATGTGCGGCGCGATGGGCGCGGTGAAAAAATAGGGATTCACCTCGTCATGGGACGCGCGCAGCGTCGCCTGTTCGCCGGCCAGCAGCGCGTCTTCGCTACGCATGCCTTGCTCTGTTTCAACACCGCCGCAGGCCACGGGTTTGAAAGCCGCCGTGCGATAGCCCGCGTCCGCCAAGGCCTTCAGCAAACCCAGCGTCACCCAGGTTTTACCCACATCGGTGTCGGTGCCGGTGATAAACAAGCCGCGTGCCACGGCGCTTTTCATGGTGCTTTACGTCCTTTTAAACTTGCCAGCGGCACTCTCACGGTTCCATCCTGGGTCTTTAGCGGGGATGAGATATCCGGCGCCCAGGCGTGGCCATAGACCACTTCATAGCTTGCCGGCAGCACGCCGTCGCGGCGCTGCTCTTCGTAAGCCGCGCGCATGTCGCGCATCCGCGTCTTGCCGGTGAGACCGTGCGCGCGCCCGGCGCTGACGTTGTGCGCGCCGAGCGCCTTTAGTTCGCGCATCAATTTGTCCACGCCGGAATAGGTGAGGGTAAACTGCTCCGCGTCCATCACCGGATTGCTGAAGCGCGCGCGCAGCAGGGCATCGCCGATGTCGTGCATGTCCATGAAGGCATGCACGTGAATAAATCCGTCAGCGCGCGCCCAGCTCTCGCGCAGCTCCTTCAAGGTATCCGGTCCGAAGCTGGAAAACATGAGCAGGCCGCCGGGCGCGAGCACGCGGCGCATTTCGCTTAATACGCGCTCCGGCTCATCGCACCATTGTAGGGTCAGATTGGAAAACACCAGGTCCATGCTGGCAGCGGCAAACGGCAACGCCTCCGCGTCAGCGCAGGTAAATATTGTGCGCCGCGTAAACCACTTGTCCAGGAACGGCGTGGCGCGGCGCGCCTCATTCAGCATCGCCAGGGAAAGATCGAGCGCGCATACCTCTGCCTGCGGATAACGCCGGGCGAGCAAGCGCGTGCTTCCGCCCGTGGCCGAGCCGATGTCCAGCACGCGTCCTGGATTGAGCTTCACCAGGTCGAGACGCTGCAACATGCGCTCACCCACCTCTTTTTGCAGCGGCGCATGGTCATCGTAAGAGCGCGCGGCGCGGTCAAAGGCGCGCCGCATGAGCGCCTTGTTGATGCGGTAACGTTCGTCTGGCGCGGTATCATTCATATAAAGGCACGCAGTGCGCGCTGGAATTCCTGCTGGTGGGTAAGAAACGGCACGTGCGCCGCGCCGGGGATAATCTGTAACTCGGCCTGCCCCAGATTCGCCGCCATGTATTCCTGGGCGGATACCGGCGCCAGCCTATCGCGCGCTCCGGCAATGATCAAGGTGGGCTGGCTGACCGCTGCAAGCCGTGTCCGAAGGTCGGCGGCGCGTAAAATATCCAGAGCCGCATGTAACGCGGTTGACTCTGGCTCGCCATAACGAAACACCCTATCGTGCAACTGACGTAACCAGACTGATGCATGTTCAGACCCGCGCAACTGCAAGGCGAGAAAGCGCTGTATGGTTTTGCGGTAGTCGGCGCGCAGTTGATCCGAAAATTGACCGAGCACCTCCGGTTCAACGCCGTGCGGCCAGTCCGGGGCGTTGACGAACTTCGGCGTGCTGGCCACCAGCACCAGTTTCCTCACCCGCTGCGGATAACGCGCCGCGATGTGCAGCGCCGCCATGCCGCCCAATGACCAGCCCATCCAGAATGCTTGGGGCGGTGCGTTTTTCAATACCCATTCCGCCAACTCTTCCAGCGTATAGCGCTCAGGGAACGCGCGGCTGCGGCCATGCCCCGGCAAATCTATCGTGGTTACGCGAAAATCCCACGCCAGCTCGCGCACCAGTTCTTGCCACACGGCGCTGTTCAGCCCCCAGCCGTGCAGCAGCACGAGGTCCGCGCCGCGGCCGCTGGTTTCGCTGTACAAGATCATCGCGTGGCTGGCAGCAACTCGGCCAGCGCTTGCAGCAGGCGGTCTACCTGCTGCTCGTTGTGCGCGGCGGAAAAGGTGATGCGCAGGCGCGCCTGCCCGTTGGGCACCGTGGGCGGGCGGATGGCACTGATCAAAATACCCCGCGCGTAGAGTTGCTCGCTGATACGCACGGTGCTTTCGTTGTCACCGGTCAACAGCGGCTGGATGGGTGTCTCGGAGCGCATCAGGTTGAGTCCCACAGACGCCGCGCCGTTACGAAAGCGATGCACCAGGGAAAAAAGTTTTTCGCGCCGCCAGCCTTCGCTCTGCGCCAGGCGCAAACTCACGCGCGTCGCCTCGGCGACGGCGGGCGGCAAGGCGGTGGTATAGATATAACTGCGCGCCTGCTGAATCAGCGTTTCGATCAGCTCCTCGCTGCCCGCGACAAACGCGCCGAACGTTCCGAAGGCCTTACCCAGCGTGCCGACGAGAACAGGTACGTCCTCCACGGTCAGTCCGAAATGCTCCTGCGTGCCGCCGCCGGTTTTTCCCAGCACGCCGAATGCGTGCGCGTCATCCAGCATGAGCCAGGCATCATGTTGCCTTGCCGCCTCTACCAACTCCGGCACGGGCGCGACGTCGCCGTCCATGCTGAACACGCCGTCGCTCACCACCAGCATGCGCTTGCCGTGATGCGTGCCGAGTTTCTTTGCCAGGTTCGCGCAGTCCGCGTGCGCATAGCGCTGCACGCGCGCGCCGGACAACAGCCCGGCATCTATGAGCGAGGCGTGATTTAAACGGTCTTCCAGCACCACGTCGCCGCGCCCGGCGAGCGCACCGACCACGCCGAGATTGGCCATGTAGCCGGTGGAGAACAACAGCGCGCGCGGACGCCGGGTAAACTCGGCCAGCTCCTCTTCCAGGGCATGATGCGCGTTGCTGTGCCCGCTGATGAGATGCGACGCGCCGCTGCCCGCGCCGTAACGCGCCGCGCCTTGCTGCATCGCCTTTATGACTTCAGGATGATTGGCGAGGCCAAGATAATCATTGCCGCAAAACGAGAGATAGCGCTTGCCCTCAATGACGGCTTCCGCGCCGGGCGCGCTTTGCACGATGCGGCGCGTGTGGTAGAGGTGCTGCTCGCGGCGGCGCTCCAGTTCCGGGGCAAGTTGATGATTTATTGATAAGCTCATAAGTACGAAAGCATGCACGAAAATGAATCCCCCTCCCTTGAGGGGTGAGGGGGAGGGTGAGCTATGGGCATTCTACCCCCACCCTAACCCTCCCCCTTCCAGTGGGAGGGGAGTATACCTATGGCGTTTTACTTATGTGCTCAAATGCCGCCATCAGCGGTGAAGGGTGCATACCCAGCTTTTCCAGCAATGCCCTGTCCTGTTGCGCCTGCGGGTTGCCCGTAGTGAGCAGTTTGTCGCCGTAGAAGATCGAATTCGCGCCAGCGAGAAAACACAGGGCCTGCATGGCCTCGGACATCTGTTGCCTGCCCGCGGACAGGCGCACGCGGCTTTGCGGCATGGTGATGCGCGCCGCCGCGATGGTGCGCACGAATTCCAGCTGATCGAGCGGCTCCGTGCCGTGCAGCGGCGTGCCTTCGACCTGAACCAGATTATTGATCGGCACGCTCTCCGGCTGCGGATCAAGATTCGCCAATTGCGCGATCAGCGCGGCGCGCGCGCGGCGCGTCTCGCCCATGCCGACGATGCCGCCGCAGCACACCTTGATATCCGCCGCGCGCACCCGCTCCAGGGTGTCGAGGCGATCTTGATAATCGCGCGTGGAGATAATGGCGCCATAATATTCAGGCGCGGTGTCGAGGTTATGGTTGTAGTAATCCAGCCCGGCCTGTTTTAACTGTCCGGCCTGACCTTCCTTCAACATGCCGAGCGTGGCGCAAGTCTCCATACCCAGTTCACGCACCGCTTTAATCATTTCGATTACCGGCTGCAAATCCTTCTGCTTCGGCCCGCGCCACGCCGCGCCCATGCAAAAGCGCGTGGCGCCGTTGGCCTTGGCCGCGCGCGCCGCCTCCAGTACCTCCTGCAACGGCAACAGCGCCTCGCTCACCACGCCGGTTTGATAACGCGCCGCCTGCGGACAATAGCCGCAATCCTCCGGACAGCCGCCGGTCTTGATGGAAAGCAGCGTGGAAAGCTGTACTTCGTTGGCGTCAAAATGCGCGCGGTGCACGGTTTGCGCGCGGAACAGCAGGTCATTAAAGGGAAGATCAAACAGCGCCTCCGCCTCGGCGACGCTGATGGGTTTGGCGCGGGTGTGCACCAC
>JBCKVB010000040.1:0-11313 GCA_038924245.1 Gammaproteobacteria bacterium
GGGGAATAATATGCCATATTTCAATTTACGTGGGTTGAAGAGGGCGGGCTTTCCTCGCTCCGAACTATTTAAATCATCATTAAACAAGCAAGAGGGAGTTGAAAAATGGCCGCTTATACCAAAACAATAGCAGATTATGATGTAACAACAGGCGATATTGCCAGTTCTGCAAATGTAACATCAGTTGCAATTACGACGGGTGCCAGTGCTTTTTTCGGTAGCGGTTGGCCCGGTGCTGGAGATACAGAACTGGACGGTGGTGCGGCTTCGTCAATTGGCACAATTTCAATTGTCAACGGCAACGAGTCTGAGGTCAATGTTTCAATTTATTCCTTCGTAGGCATTGGGGCTGTTTCGATTACCACCGGAACATCATACGACACCAATGAAGGTGTAGATGTTAATCTGGATGCTGCTGCTGGTGCGATCGGCACCATTAAACTCGTAGCTGTGGGTGAGGCTGCCTCTGCTTACCTTACTGCTTCGGCAGCGGGTGCGATCGGGGCGATTACGCTGATCGGTACCGGTAGCGAAAACTATATGGATGTGCACGCATCCGCTGGTAGCGGCGCTGTCGGCGCCGTGTCATACACGCTAAATGGGGCGTCTGGTGAACTGTGGCTGGATATCCGAACGAATTCTGGTAATGTGGGCGCTATTACTGTCAATGCGACAGGGGAAAGTGCTTACGTCTCTGCTTATGTCGATGTCAGCGGTAACGTCGGTGCTATAACGATTAATCAGACCGGTGAAAAAGCGTATATTGACACACAAATTTATGCGAACGCGACGGCTGATAGCGCGAGTGCCGGTAGCATCGGTAATATCACCATCAAGCAAATAGGTGAGAGCGCCTACTTTAGTGGCTATTTCGACGCTGACGAGAATATCGGTAATATCAGCGTTATCCTAAAGGGCGACAACGCTTCGGGCACTTTTAGTGCTTTCGCCAGCGGTAATATTGGCACAGTTAACATTAATATAGACGGCTACAGCGCTTATATGTCTGCCTATATCAGTGCGGGCGGCAGTGTGGGTAATGTGACTGTCACGCTGTCTGGTGATAGCGCTGGTACATATGAAGGTGAACTGGAAGTTGAGGCTGGAACGAACATCGGTAACGTCACGCTGAATCAGGTAGGTACTGATACTTACATCAGCGCTTGGGTCTCTGCGGGTGGTAATATTGGCAATGTCTCGCTCACGCAGACGGGTGATAATTCAAGTGCATCTGTGAATTTTTCCGCTGGTGATCCTGGCACAACTAGCGGCAATATCGGCAATATCAGCATCATCAAAACAGGGGACTCTGGTTGGGTCTCAGCCTACTTCGAGTCGGATGGCAATATCGGTAACATCACGGTCAAGGCTACGGGTGCGTCTGGCGACACCGATATTGACGTTTATGCCTTCAGCGGTAATATTGGCGCTGTTTCCCTGACCAATAACGGCTTCAGCGCTTTTATGTCTGCCTACGTGAGTGCGGATGGCAATATTGCATCGATTACCATTAAGCAAGATGGAACCTACGCATCTGGCGAATTCTCGGCTTATGCTGGTTGGAACGACGGGTCCGGCAATATCGGCAACATCAGTATTGTCAATAGCGGCACCTCTGCCTATGTTTCCGGTTTTTTTGAAGCAAGCGGCACTATCGGCAACATAACGGCTAGCGTAACCGGTTACAGTGCTAATATCGATCTGGACGTCTCTGCCTTTGGCAGTGCGGGTGGTGGTGCTGGTAGCATCGGCACCATTAACCTCAGTGCTACTGGCACCAGCGCCTACATTAGTGGCTATTTCGAGGCATCTGGCCATGTTGGCCTGACGACACTCACGGCTGCCGGTCATTCGGCCGGAGTTGATGTAGAAGTTTATACCTACGGCGGCAATATCGCAGGCATCAACGCTAAGGCTATCGGTGAGTCCGCTTTTCTTAGCGGATACTTTTACGCGGAGGGTGCTGCGGGGCCCGCAGGGGCTGTCGGCGGTAGTATTGGTAATATTGCGCTAACCGTTGCGGGTCGCTATGCCAGTGGCGAGATCGATGTAGATACCTATGCCTACGTGTCAGGTTTGATGGGTGGCGGTAATATCGGCGCGATTAGCTTGAGTGTCAAGGGTGATCGAGCTTCAGGTTATATGGATGCTTCAGCCAATGAGGGTGGCGATATCCTTTCCATCAACGCGACAGTGGCTGGTTACAGCGCATACGGTGAAATCTATGTCGAGGTGGATGGTGAGCCTGGCAAGATCGCAAAAATCGGCAATGCTGTCATTACCGTAAACAATACTAACAATGCTTATGGAAACGCCTACTATCAGGCTGATGCCTGGAGCGGTAACATATTGAATACTACTATGACAGTCACCGGTGGCCTCAGTGGCAGTATATCTGCTTACCTGACCGCAACCGATGCTGCTTTCATAGGCATGGGTGGCAACATTGGCAATATCACTATGATCAATAAGTCCTATGCCGGTGACACCTACCTGGAGGTCTACGCTGACACCAAAGTGGGTAACCTGACAGTGGAGATCGGTGGTGGTAGTGCTGAATTTAGCGGTTACATTGATCTCGATGATTCTTTTGGTGCTGATATGGGAGCGGTTTCCATAAAGCTTGCGGCTACCAACAATGACTCGTCTTTTTTGCGTATTGATGGTGATAGTGCGGACAGCGATTTGGGTCTGATTACCATCACCGGTGGTGGCAAGAATAGTTCGTTTAATCTGGATGGCTGGGTCAACGGTAGCGTAGAAGCCAAGTCGATTGTGGGGGTCAATGCATCGCTGTTTAACGGCACCACCACCATTGATCTTGCTGATGTCGTGAACGGTACGACGATCAAGGGGGGAACGAATGACGATGATATCACTGGCACGCTAGGTGATGACATCATTACCGGTGGTTTAGGTGACGACGACATCAGCGGTAATGATGGTGACGACATCATCAACGGTGGTGCTGGTGCAGATATCATCACGGGTGGTGATGGTGCGGACATTATGAAGGGTGACGCGGATACCGACCGCTTTATAATCGGTGCTGGAGACTCTGACGCAGTACAGGCGTCGTGGACTGATACTGCGGGCGGTTCAACTATTGATGTGTCAGGGATGGACATCATCACAGTCGTTAATGGTGATAATGATGTGATCGACTTCGATGCTATGATTAATTTAGATGTCGTAACTGCCTACAATGCCGTCGTGACACAGGTGACTACCGGCGCGACGGTGGGTCAAACTGAAGACTTCACAACATACACCGGGACTTACAGTTCCATCACTAATTTGTTCACATCGACTGCCAGCGCATCTGCAACAGCTCTGCTGCTGGTTTATGATACGAATGGTGACGGGGGCGGGGCGATTTATCAAGCTGTCGTGCTTGTCGGCGTAACCGCATTAGCAGTCGACCTTGGCACCGGGGTTGTTACGGTCTAGTCATTGTAATTGGTTGGCGACTTTATCTAATCTCCTTTGGAGAACCACCCCTCGCCTCGGTGAGGGGTGTAGATGAAGACCTACGAACCCCTGTCTCTCACAAGGAGACAGGGGTTTTTTTTATCCCCGAGCGCAACAAGGTACCTCACGCTTTTATCATTCTCGTGGTCGCCCTTGCCGCAGGCTAGATGGACATCGCAGGGGTTCCAAAAAATGGAAAGCTTTAGGTTGAGGTCTTGCTCCCCCAGATTATCGTAAAATGACAGTAAAACAAGCAGATCAAGTGACGACGGATGGTCTGGATATGATTTAAAATAGCCTCATCGAATCTAAATATTGATAGCGTGCCTATGAAACAAAAATCATCACTTGAATCAACCTTGGACATCTCGGAAGTTGCTGAGCAGACCGTTAGCGTCATTGAACAAGAAACCGCAACGCGTAAGAAAGACCAAAGACCGAGCATCCTGTTTTGCTGTCCCGGCAACATACTGGATGTGACGAGTGGGGCTGCACTCAGCCTGAGGACGATATTGTCTGCGTTGGCTGCACAGGGTTTCCGCTCGATCGCCTTGCAGGCAACAATTTTTGATTCACCGCAAGGCGGTGAGCACGTCATGGAAGCAGGAAAGCAGCAAACGGATAAACCGATATGGCGTACAGTGATTGATGGCGTTGAACACCTGATCGTTAAGACCGGTGTTCAACGTCGTCATTTTATGACCTGTCTGGAAGAAGAAACCTTTATCAACCTGTTTCGTGCTGAAATTACCCATAGGCGTCCAGATATGGTTTTTCTATGGGGCGGGCTGGTGCTGGAGAGAACGATCATGCGTGAAGCCAGGGATGTGGGGATTCCGGTGGTATTTTATCTCGTGAATCCTGGCTATAAAGACAAATCCGTATTCAAGGATGTCTCCGTGATCATTACCGACACCCATGCTACGGCGAAGCTTTACAAAGAACGCCATGGGCTCGATTGCAAGGTGGCCGGCAAATTCATCAACCCGGCCGAGGTAAAACCCACGGTTCCGCGCAAGCCGGATTTCATCACCTTTATCAACCCCAGTTTTGAAAAAGGCGTGAGTGTTTTCATGCCATTGGCCAAAATGCTGGCGATTGAATGCCCTGAAATTAAGTTTCTCGTCGTACAGAGTCGTGGACGCTGGGGCGACGCTTTGCAAGTTCTCAAGTTCAAGCAGGAAGATTTTCCGAATGTACGGATCATCGGCCATCAGCGAGATATGAGGCCGGTGTATGCCAGCACTCGCGTTTTATTGCTACCCTCATTGTGGCATGAGAGTGGGGCCCGGGTCATTGCTGAGGCACACCTTAACGGTATTCCAATTCTTGCGAGTGATACAGGCGGCTCATCCGAACTCATTGGCGCAGGGGGCATGATATTTGAAGTTCCTGAAGAGGTAAGAGAAAAGAAAACCGAGGCTATTATTCAGGAAAAACATTTGCGGCCATGGATAGAAGAAATCAAGAGACTCTGGCACGACCAGGATTATTATGACAGTCTTTGCAAAAAGGTTGAGAAGGAGGCGATCCAGCACGACATCGAGGGGAACGCCAAGCGTTTTATTCAGGCTGTGTCAGAATCCGTACTGTTGAGCAAGGGGATCAAGCTACCGAAAAAGGCGAATGCGTCCGTTGAACTGATGAAGCAGGTGCTGGCTAAAAAGAAATCTGTACAAGCTGCACGCACCAAGTCGCCCAGACACAGACACCGTCACAAATGAAAAATACAATTTTACTGATATGCCCTTGGGTGTTTTCCGGGTGGAAGGTTGTAATATGATTTCACAGAAAAGTCGGTTCATTTTCGTCCATATCCCGAAAACAGGCGGGAATTCAATTCAGGCAGCTCTACAAGGCTATGCAGACGACCGTTTTGTATTTCGTAAGTCCATCGGGAAGATAAAACATGAAGACGGTAGCCAAGGATTGGATGTCTTCAATGAGCGGCTGGGCTTTGACAAGCCGGAACATAAGCACGCAGGCTTGCAAGCTTATTATGACAAATTAGGTGGGTCTGTCTGGGATTTTCTAATCTTTTCTGCGATCAGAAACCCGTATGATCGGGTCATCTCACACACAGCTTTTCTCAAGGGGCCGCTGCCATCCAGAATCCTTGAAATAGAAGAATTAGTTTTACCAAAGCCCCAGATTGAATACCTTAAGGTGAATGATAGGATTTCTGTTTCCAATTTTATTCGGTTTGAGCATCTTCAGGCGGATTTCAACACGCTTTGTGAAAAACTGTCTCTACCCCGCTTTCTGCTTCCACACAAGAACGCCTCTTTTAGATCATCCTATTCCTCTTATTTCAGCCAGGAGTCACGCGAGATGATCTATTCAAAATACAAGGAAGAGATCGAGCTTTTCGGGTACGAGTTTTAAATCCAGACAATCTGGGTGGTAAGGGGCCGACTGCCCATGATAGGTTAGGGATGGCCTAGCCGACAACTAACTCGATATACCTCCGATTCTGTGGGGAAAGACTGCTTAATGACTTTTGAATAGCCGCACGGTCGAATATCGTGAGGGCCGATGCGTTTGATTTTAATGCAATTGCAGATTCCCTGGCGGCAAGTTCGAACTGCTTCCTGGTTTCGATGTTGCCTGCACTTTGCGGGGTCATGCAATCGGTAAAATCTGCTTTACAACCTTGCGTATGAAACCAGGCCGATGTTTCTCTCTGGTACTGTGCATCCGAGGATAAGCGGTCAACGTCCATCATGTAATCGCAAGTTGATAAGATCTGCAATGAAGATGCATTCCATATCAGCATAAACAGCCGCATTGAATCCAGACGGCTGAGTTGCAGGTTGGCGTTATGGTCCATCAGCGATTCTGCCTGTTTCTCAAATTGATCGATGTGTGCAAATGCATTTTTATGCTTGGCTCGCAGACTCAATGCGATCATGATCATTTTCTGAAAAAAATATGGATTCACGTGAAAGGATGCCCATTGGTCGAAAGGATTGCGAATCTGGCCAACATGTGATCCACCGAAGGTGTGCTTCATCCAGGCAGAACGCATTTGACTTCGGCAACAACAAAGAATCGGTTTCCGTGCTGGCACCCGATCCAATGAAGCTGAGATGAGCCCAGCCAAATATTGATAAAGTTTATTATTGATTTCGTCTGGCTTCAGCAGATAATCTGCATAGGATAATTTTTGATCAAAATTCAGTTTCCCTGATTTAATGACTTCAAGATATTCATGGAAATAGTTTTTTTTCAGGTAGGGGATGTCGTAACGCCCTGCTGATTGCGATTTCTGGAGATGACTGGATTGATGACGCCTCCAGACTCGAGATTCTTTCGTGCAAAGGTTCGTAATAACAACAGAGTGATGGGTCTTGACGCAATTTTGTCCACACGTAAGTGCTGGATGATCTCCACCATGCATGAATAAATATCGGTGACAGGGCTAGCATCTTGCATACTCAACATAAGATGTAAAAAGTGTCATGTCTATGGTCATCTATGAATAACTGGATTCATCAAATTGATGCGTCCGGAATTTTGTCAAGTTCTTCTTTTACTGCGCAAATTACACCCTCCCAATTACCCGCGACAACTTGCCTGAAGAGGGCGGCTTTTGGATACCATGGCGTACAACTACCTTCTTTCATCCACCGGTAATCAGTAGAGTAGGGCAGCATTACCCAGAGACGTTTGCCCAGTGCGCCAGCCAAGTGAGTGACAGCAGTGTCTATGGTGATAATGAGATCCATTTGGTCAATCAGGGCAGCTGTGTCCGCAAAGTCTTCAATCACATGGGTTTTAATCGCGGCAAGTTTTAACAGGGCCTCGGAATCCTCTTTTGAGGTTTCTTTCTGCAAAGAGTGAAATTCAAAAGCCGAGGAGATTAAACTACTTATCATCGATAACGGGATGCTGCGATTTTTGAGTGGATTGCTATCAATATTCCGGTTGGATTTTCCTGACCACACTAGCCCTATGCGTTTCTTCCCCGACGCTGAAATTTGTCCCTTCCAATATTCCTGTTTTGATACAGGGGTTGTCAAATATGGAAACTCTTGTGGTATGTTTTCCAAGGTGGTCTTGAAAGAGTGAGGCAGGCTCATTATGGGGCATTGCAGGTCGATCTCAGGGAGCGCTGCGCCTTCCTCAATGACCGAAATATCTCCTTTTAAAGTCGAGAACAAAGACACCAGTGGTTTGGGGGCATACAAGACAATGCTCGCGCCAAGTTGCTGAAGGCGACCAACGTAGCGGACGAACATGATGTAGTCGCCGAAACCAAACTCAGGGTGTATGAGTATTCGCTTGCCGGAAATATTTTCTTCCCCA
This sequence comes from Gammaproteobacteria bacterium, assembly GCA_038924245.1. GTDB lineage: Bacteria > Pseudomonadota > Gammaproteobacteria > SURF-13 > SURF-13 > SURF-13. Next base: position 7,780 of record JBCKVB010000040.1, read on the forward strand.
GACCAGAATGGGTATCTGCGAATGAGGTGGTTGGTTTTTTTGAAGCTTGTCTTCCAACGCCACTCATAAAGATCCCATCCCTGAAGGTAATCTCCATGCAGTAGCAGAAGCTCTGCCCTCGCGAATTGTGCGACTGCACAATTCCGGTCTAGTGATATTGCGTGTTCATAATCGGCGAGTGCTTCTTCAAATCTTCTAAGATCTGATAAAAGCATACCCCGAAAGGATAATGCATTTGTGTTATCCGGATTGATTGCCAAAGCACTGGTAAAACATTTCAGCGCATCTTCAAAACGATGGAGGTTTTGAAGTGCGATTCCCCGGTTATTGTGGGCGGTTGCGTAATCCGGCCTTATTTTTAGCGCCTGATCATAGGACTCTACTGCCTCATTGAAACGCCCAAGCTTATGCAAAGCACCACCACGATTGTTGAATGCATCACAGGAGGCCGGATCCAGTTCGAGTGCCTTGTCATAGCATGCGATGGCTTCCGAATGGCGTTCCAGATTGAATAATGCTTTGCCTATATTAACGTAGGTGTCAGCGAAATCAGGTTTCAGCTCAGTAGCTTTTTTGTAAGAAGCGATGGCCTCATCGAGACGCCCCAGGCTCTGCAGTGTGATGCCACGGTTGTTATACACGTCAACATAATCAGGTTTTAGCTTCAGTGCTTTGTCAAAGTTGGCAAGTGCTTCCTGGAATTCTTTTTTTTTGAGAAATACCAGGCCTCTGTTGTTGTATGCAATTGGGTTGTCTGGCAATATTCCCAGAGATCTGTCCAGTAGGTTCAGACTTTCATCGATATTTCCCAATTGATATTCAGCGGTTCCGAGAAGATATAGGATTTTCGGATCCCTCGGTTTTGTTCTGAGTAATTGTTGATATACTGCCTTGGCTTGTTCAATTTTGCCAGATTCATGCAGTGCAATTGCCTGGGTTATAGAGCTATCTATTAAAGAATAACTGTTGGAGTTCATCTGTCAGCCAATATGAAATTACAATGAAATGCCGTATAAAAATTCCATCTTATAATACAGTGGACCCCTCCGTCAAGACAGAAACCAGCCGAGTTTAAGCTGAGCCCTGTGGTATCATGGCGCGCATGACGATGCACGTTCCCTCCTTTAATCAGGCGCGCGTACTGGTGGTTGGCGATGTCATGCTGGATCGCTACTGGCAGGGCGAGGCCACGCGCATCTCGCCCGAGGCGCCGGTGCCCATCGTGCGCGTGCGCCACAGCGAGGCGCGCCCCGGCGGCGCGGCCAACGTCGCGCTCAACGCCGCGGCGCTCGGCGCCCGGGTGACGCTGCTCGGCGTGACCGGCGCGGACGCAGAGGCCGAACTGTTGGCTCAGCAACTCCAGGCCGCTTCAGTGGAGTGCGTGTTCGAGCGCGTGGCGGGTCTGAAGACTATCACCAAGCTGCGCGTGTTGAGCCATCACCAGCAGCTCATTCGTCTCGACTTCGATGAGGGCATGCACGGTACCCACCTGTCTGATTTGTCTTCGGCGTTCGCCGGGCAACTTCCTCAAGCCGATGTGGTGATTCTGTCCGACTACGGCAAGGGTACGCTGGAGCGCGCCCAGGATATGATCAAACAGGCGCGCGCACTGGGCAAACCGGTGCTGGTGGATCCCAAGGGCCGGGACTTCACCCAATACCGCGGCGCGACCTTGATTACGCCGAACCTGTCCGAGTTCGAGGTCTTGGTGGGGCACTGTCAAAACGATGATGAACTGGAGCAGCGTGGCGAGCAGTTGTGCCGTGAGCTGGAGATTGATGCATTGCTGGTGACGCGCGGCGAACACGGGATGTGCCTGTTGCGCTCGGGCATGGAAGCGCTGCACCTCGCCGCGCACGCGCGCGAGGTGTACGATGTCACCGGCGCGGGTGACACCGTGATCGCCATGCTGGGCGCGGCGCTGGGCGCTGGCGCGGATCTCGCGCAGGCCACGCGGCTGGCCAACTTGGCCGCCGGCATCGTAGTGGGGAAGCTTGGCGCGGCCACGGTAAGTGTGGCCGAATTGCACGCCGCACTGCACGCAGCACAACCTGTCACACAGGGCGTGGTGAGCGAGACGCAGTTGCTCGACACCGTGGCCCAGGCGCGTGCGCGCGGCGCGAAAGTCGTCATGACCAACGGCTGCTTTGACATCCTACACGCCGGCCACGTGAGTTACCTGGAGCAGGCCAAACAATTGGGCGATTATCTTATCGTCGCGGTGAACGACGACGCCGGCGTGGCGCGTCTCAAGGACAGCGGCGCGCAGACGCGCCCCGTTAATCCGCTCGACCAGCGCATGCAGGTGCTGGCCGCGCTCAAATGCGTGGACTGGGTAACGCCGTTTTCCGAGGACACGCCAGAGCGCCTCATCTGCCGCGTGCTGCCTGATATCCTGGTCAAGGGCGGCGATTACCGGCCTGAGCAGATCGCCGGGCACGAGTGCGTGATTGCCCACGGCGGCGAGGTGCGCATCCTGCCTTATATTGCCGGGCAATCCACCACGCGCATCCTTGAGATGCTGCGCGCGGATCAAGCTGCGCCATGATTATTGTTACCGGCGGGGCCGGCTTCATCGGTGGCAACTTGGTGCGCGCGCTGAACGAGCGCGGGCGCGGTGACATCCTGGTGGTGGATAATCTTAAAAAAGGCGCCAAGTTCGCCAATCTCGCCGACTGCGAAATCCTGGATTATCTGGACCAGGACGAGTTCCTCGCGCGCATCCAGAACGGCCATGATTTCGGCGCGCGCGTTGAGGCCGTGTTCCATCAAGGCGCCTGCGCCGTGACCACGGAATGGGACGGGCGCTACATGATGCAAAACAATTACGAATACTCAAAACAGCTTTTGCACTATTGCGTGCGCAAGGCCGTCCCTTTCATCTACGCCTCCAGCGCCTCGGTGTACGGCGCGGGCAAGGTGTTCCAGGAGGAGCGCGAGTACGAGGCGCCGCTCAATGTGTACGGCTATTCCAAATTTTTATTCGATCAATATGTGCGCCGCCTGCTGCCCAGGACGCACAGCCAGATCGTGGGCTTGCGCTATTTCAACGTGTACGGCCCGCGCGAGACGCATAAAGGCCCGATGGCGAGCGTGATGCTGCATTTTTATGAGCAGCTTGAAAGTACCGGAACCGTCAAGCTGTTCAGCGGCAGCGGCGGTTATGCCGACGGCGAGCAACGGCGCGATTTTGTCTATGTGGGTGATACCGTGGCGGTGAATCTATGGTTTTGGGAACAGCGCGGCAAGTCCGGCATTTTCAACTTGGGCACGGGCGTGAGTCGCAGTTTCAATGACGTGGCGCGCCTCATGGTAAAGGAATATGGCAAAGGCAAGATCGAATATATTCCGTTCCCGGAAAAGCTGCGCGGCAGTTATCAGCACTACACCGAGGCCGACCTCACGCGCTTGCGCGCCGCCGCTTGCGCGCACCGCTTCGCCCCGCTCGAAGAAGGTGTGCGCGCCTATCTGGAGTGGTTAAAGCGCGCTCCCGCTCAGCCCGCCGGATGAGACGGCTTTATACGCTGCTGCTGT
>JBCKVB010000041.1:0-10882 GCA_038924245.1 Gammaproteobacteria bacterium
CAAGTGGCAGCCGGGACAGAAGGGCTTGAGACTGTAATGATCTGGCGATCCATTGATGGCCCCGGCATGAAGTATACCGGAGCCCACAGCCGTTTTCTCCGTATCCAGCCGGGCGCGGCGCTTTTTGCAAAGTGAGGATTCGGCCAATCCCATACCTATGGCTAACGGGCCACACTCGACACGGTCGAGAGGCCGCCGAAATCGACAACCTGAAAGGCCTTATCCACTGGCGCGTGGGCGGCGCCTCTCACGCACGCAACGCGCCGCGGTGGGTAAGCCACCCCCTCGGGACAAACGGGTGGCCATAGGTGATTGTTTGGGGGCTGGTTTTTCGTGACAGTTGACAACGACAGTATTACTGTATAGTATAAGTGTCATGAGCGAGCCCAGAACCTTCACCCTCGACGAAATCGCTGCCCTCGCCGAGTCGCCGCGGCGGACTGTCCGCTATTACATCCAGTCCGGCCTAGTTGATCGCCCGCAGGGCACCGGCAAGGGTGCCTATTATACCCAGCGCCACGTCGAACAGCTTCTCCTCGTCCGCAAATGGCGGTTGGCCGGCCTTTCTCTAGACCGGATCGGCGAGGTTCTGCAGCAGCAAACAGGTGGCCCCCTGCCGCCCACCCCCCGCCGCTCCGGGACGGTCGAGGTCTGGAGCCATCTGGTCGTCGCCGACGGCGTCGAGGTAATCCTGGAGCCCGGCCGAACAGGGATGAGCCCTGAGCAGGTGCGCGCGTTCTTCCACGGGGTGACGCAGGCATACGAACAACTTCATAAGAGCGAGGAAAAAGAATGAACAACCTGGCATCCGCATTGACCGGCATCCATGGCGAGCGAGTCGCCCTGAGCGACGTCTCCGTGTTAGCAGTCCTGCGCGATCTCCTCGCCGAGGTGACCGTGTCGCAGACCTACCGCAACGACGAGCAGGTGAATATCGAGGCGGTGTACACGTTTCCGCTGCCGCTCGACGCGGTGCTGCTCGACCTTCAGGTCGAAATCGGCGGGCGCGTCCTCAGAGGGGTCGTCGTCGAGAAGAAGGCCGCCGAGGAAAAGTACGAGGATGCCGTCGCTGCGGGCGACGCGGCCGTGATGCTCGAAGTGATCGAGCCGGGGCTTTACACGATGAACGTCGGCAACCTCCTGCCAAGGGAGAAAGCGACGATCACGTTCAGCTACGCGATCTTGTATCGGTGGGCCGGCGACAAGCTGCGTTTCTTTCTTCCGACAACTGTCGCTCCGCGTTTCGGGGATTCACCCCACCTGCCGCACCAGGTACCCGAAGCCTCGCTTACAGTAGAAAACCAGTTCTCGCTGCAGGTGGAAATTTACGGAAGCTTGCGCGAAGCGCAATTCGTCTGTCCTTCGCACGAGGTCAAACTAGCCAAATCCGCAGACAAGGTCGTGATTTCTCTCCAGCAGGCCAAGGCAGTCATGGACCGCGACTTCATTCTGAGCGTGAAAGCCCCGCAGGCGACGCGCAGTTTTGCCCAATGCGGTCCGGACGGCGACGGCGTGGCGGCCGTGGCGAGTTTTCAGCCGTTCTTCCCTGGATTGCAGCAGCCCCGCCCGCTGAATCTTGCGATCGTGGTCGATTGCTCGGGATCCATGCATGGAGACTCCATTGAGCAGGCAAAGCAGGCGCTGGAAGGCATCATCGACGCCCTGCAACCTCACGATCACGTAACGCTGATCGCGTTCGGCAACACGACCAACCTCCTCTCGGACCGGCTGCTCCCGTGCAACAAGACCAACCTGGGCAAGGCCAAGCGCTTCGCAAAGCAACTGGGTGCGACCATGGGTGGCACCGAGATCGGGAACGCGTTGCGCGATGCATATACAGCGGTGAGCGGATCGGAATCCGCGGATATATTTCTGGTGACCGATGGAGAAGTCTCGGGCTGGGAGGCGGTTGTCCAGGAAGCGACGCGTTCCGGGCACCGGGTCTTCACGGTTGGCGTCGGCAGCGCAGTATCGGAGGCATTCGTTCGAGGATTGGCCGCTGGCACAGGCGGCGAGTGCGAACTCGTCTCGCCTCGCGAAGGCATGTCGGACCGGGTCGTTCGGCACTTCGAACGCATGCGGGCGCCGCGCGCTAGCCGCGTGGCGATCCATTGGCCCGAAGGTTCCCATGACGTTTCACCGTCCAAATTGGGCGCGGTCTTCGAGGGGGACACCGTAATCGTCTGCGCGCAGTTCGACCAGCCATCGATCAGCGGCACGGTCGTTCTCGAGGTCGAGACGGAAAAGGGCGAGGTCATGCGCCACGAGTTGGCGATCGTGATGGCCACCTCGTCGGATTCATCGATGTCGACCGTTGCCCGGATCGCGGCTGCCGCACGGCTGAAGGAGTTGAATGGTGTCGCCGGGCTGGAAACGGCGCTGCGCTATCAACTGGTGAGCCCCTGGACCAATTGGCTGGTGATCGCCGAAAGGCCGGAGGAGGAAAAATCGCAGGACATCCCGGCGTTACGGAAAGTGCCGCAGACACTCGCGGCAGGCTGGGGTGGAGTAGGCACGGTCCGGGCGCGCATGAGCATGAGCATGAACGCGTTGGCGGTGCCGTTGGTGATGTTCTCGCGCATGAGAGCCTACCTTGCGCGCATGGGCGATTTTGCAGAGCCACCAACCCGAGCGCCGCGCACCAACCTGCCAGAATCTTTCCGTCAACTCCTCGCCCTTATAGAAGACGAACCCTCCAGACTGAGTCCGAATCGTGCGCTTGATCTGCTGCAGGAAGCTGGACTCACGTCGGAGTTCCGTGACCTGTTCGGGCGCGCCGATGATCTGGGTCTAAACGTCGATGTGATCGCCGCGATTGTCCTAGCGGGCGTCCTCGGCGGTCCATTGGGTGAGTACTTGTCATCTGAGACTCAAGGTGCCGTTGCATCGTTGCAGGACTATGCTCAGCAGGCAACGGACGCTCTTCGAGAGTTGGGACGCCACGGCAGCGCTCTGGCACGAGTGATCGAGGAGCCCGTAGCACGTGAGATCCTTAAACCAGGTCGAGTGCACGACATCCAGGAAGCACTTGAGCGTTTTTCAAGATTTCGCGAACTGCTCGCGCACTTGCAGGATGCCGTACGCAGATCGGCAGAGCAACTCAAGGAATATCAAGCTGCTCGCGCTCAAAACGAAGGGGGAGCGATTGCGTAGCAGGTACTCTTGCCGAAGTCACTGGCCTGGATCGGGCGGCAAGACTCAATGTGTTGACGCCGGCCTCGAATTGACCACCGGTGCCGGTTGAAATCCGCCGTGACCACGCTGAATCTATTCACTCACCCTACAACTGAGGAGGAACGAGCATGACACCGATCAACCCGGACCAAGCGATGACGGACAAGATGGACGCGCTGACGACTGAACTGGACGCGATCAAGCATGTCCTCGCCCATGCGGGGCTGGCAAACGAGGCTCAGTTGAACGCAGTGCGAGAGGGGTATGTACCACTTAACCCCGAGATCATGCCTGTCGCGCAAGGGCTCACCGCCCTCGTCACGATTCTCACGGCGAAGGGGTTCGTCACGCACCAGGAAATGCGCGAAAAGATCGCTTCCTATTGAACACATGAGGGCAAGGGTGTCTCGTGAATCATTGGTGGCAAACGAAACTCTACCCAGACCTGGCCCTAAAGGTTCCCATTAGCCATGCCTTGATGCATGTGCGACAATTGTTAAAAGAGGATACAAGACTGGCGAGGCAATTAGAGCAGGTGAGACGAGGCAGGGCAGGGTAGTCATACAATGAACTTGGCCCCTTTAGTTACAAGAAGTGGTTGATTATTTGAACGAGAAATCAACCTAATACGAATTAATAGCAAGACTGACTCCAAAGAATGGGAAGTTAACAATGTACAAAACGAGCAAAACTATTACAAAGTTACTCATCTTATTGGGTAGCCTAGTTCTATTTTACTTCCTTGTTGTATTCGTATCATCAGTAGTTCAGATAGCCGAGGCCGCTGATCGAATACATCTTGGTTTAGGCCAGCCAATATTTTTTATTCTCATTTCGCTTCTTATTGCGTTAGTTGCTACACCTTTTTACGTGTATTTCAGATTTCCGAAGGCTCTTGTTCCACCAAGTCAAAAAACTGGTCCGGAATATGCCAATTTCATGTTGGATCTTCGGGGACGTCTTAAGTCGAATGAAAGGCTGAAAGGAGTTTCGCTTAGCTCTGATGAAGATGTGAAATTGGCATTAGGGTTATTATCTGAAGATGTCGATCAGGTCATTCGAAAAACTGCAGGAGCGGTTTTTTTAGGTACTGCCATCATGCAAAATGGCAAGCTTGATGGGTTGATATCTCTCGTTTCACAAATCAAAATGGTTTGGAATATTGCATGTGTTTATCAGCAAAGACCTTCTCCAAGACAAATGATATATCTTTATTCAAATGTAGCTGCTAGTGCATTACTTGCTGAGTCTATTGAAGATATAGATATTTATGAAATTATTTCACCAATGCTTTCATCCGCAGGGTTTAGTGCATTAGGTGCTGTGCCAGGAACGTCAATTGTGGTTAATAGTTTGACGAATGGAACTTCAAATGCATTTCTCACTTTGAGAGTTGGCTGTATTGCAAAGCAGTATTGTGAAGCCTTATCCAGACCAAACAAATCTCAGATCCGTAGAGCTGCGACGCTAGCAGCTGCTGGAATGATTGGGGAAGTTGTTAGGGATAACAGCAAACAACTTATCGTTGCCGTTAAAAAGATTGCTGTTGATCGAGCTAAAGCTGTTGCAGTAAAAGTATCTGATGTTGTTGTTCAGGGAGCTCAAGCCTTTGGCAACGCTGCGGAGTCAACAGTTGATGGTGTGAAGAACGTTTCAGGTAAAGCATCAGATGCTGCAATTCGGGGAGCAAAGAGCGTTGGGAAATTTATGGGTTCTGCTGTTGATGTAGCCAAAGAAACAACTGGCAAGGTTGCCGATTCAGTTGCTCAAGGTGTTCAGTCGGTACAGAAAGGTATCATTTCAACCCTCGATGCATCAAAGCAATTTGTCAAGGGACTTGGAACTAGAAGAGAGTAGCAGTCAATTGTTAAATTTACAGAATCAATGGGTAGAGAACAGCCTTGCGACAGCCCTCACTCATCGGGGAGGGCGGCGGAAGAGGCTGGCGCTTGTCGTGGAAGAAAATATAGTGCTTAATCCAGTGTGTACATAAGCCTACTCCGTGCGCTTGCTGGAATGCTTCACACGGATGCGCTCGACCACTTGATCGAGTAGTTCTGGCGGCCTATCAGGAAATGTCGCGTTTTCTGGAGAAGATGTCGTGTTCATTTATTCAACACCATGAAATAATGAATAAAAATTTAATTCACAAGATTATACGACATGTTGTTTTGAGTTATACGACAAAAATGTCGTCTAATTAACGTTAGGCTGATCGTGAAAACTGACAATCCCCGTCACGTGCTGGTTACGTCCTTCTTGTCCCTTCCTCAGTCAAGGATTGAACAAGGATGGCTAATGGACGCTGTTCGTTCCTCTAAACAATCAGCATTGGAAGCTATGGATGCCTCGGAACAATATGGCGCGTCCAACTTTAATGCCGCGTCTGAAGAAGATCCATACATTTCAGAATCTTCATTTTTCGAGGATTTCGAGGCATCAAGGGAAAATTACCAATTTTGGATTGCTATCGAAGATGAGCTTTATCTGTCGATAGGATACGAGCATTTTTTTGATGAAGTGCAATCCGCAAAGCATGAGCTCCGCTTGCAGCATGGTGGACATCGCACTCAAGCAGCCAGCCTCCTTCTGAGAACAATTGCCGATAACTTGATAAACCACGTATCACACAAGACGAAATTGCTTGAAACCGGTAGGTGCTATTTTGAGAACGCGCAGAAGGCAGTTAATGACTACGGTCCGGAAGATGCGAGCGGCTTTGACGATGAGTGGTTCAAGCTGCGAAATAATCTTGAGTCAGCCGAGCAATACTTAAAATCCCTAGAAACAGCTCTACCGCTTTGCTGGGCATCCCTCCGAGAATTTACGATGCTATCTCGACCGGAAAGATACTTGCCTGGCAATTTAGTGAAGCTCATCAAGGATGACGACTGCGCCAATTTCAACGAGGCTATCGCACAAAAAGAAAAAACTTCGCAGGCACTTGCTTCAAATCAATGGGTAGATGATTGGGAAGATGATATTCCATTTTGAACAAAATCCGCCTAACAATTCATTCAAGCGGACGTGCCTTCGCGGCGCGTGTCAAGGTAGTTGTCGCCTCATTCATGCAGCCAACGGCTGAATATCGTTGTCGGCCGAATGCGTCTTGATGATGCAGTCGCGTTCGGGGTTGAGCGTCACGGCGCCGAGGGGTGATGACTGCGGGACTGCTGGAAAATAAATCTGTCCCCTTTTACTTTTGGATACGCACAACGGGCAAGCAGGGGCGGGTTTACAGGTTCTTCGACACAAATTCCCAGATTGACTACGACTGATAAGCACGGGATACTTCGAAAAGTGCCGTTGAAATTCCTATCCTTTTTCGAACAGCTAAGGTCAGAAGCCTGAAAGACCTCGCCCTGAATAAATTGAACCCCGCATGAATCAGACTGCTCCAACCCCTGCCCCTTCTGCTATCTCGACCCCAACCGCATCATCGTCACGGGTAAACTCACAGTGGACTATCGGGACGGGAGGGAAAGATTTGACCTACAATCCCGAACGCGCACTGGAACTGCTTCGAACCGGCTTAGGCCGCGCTGACGCCGCTTTCCGCGATGGCCAAGAAGACGCGATTCGCCACATCGTCGACGGACATGGCCGCCTGCTGGTCGTTCAAAAGACTGGCTGGGGAAAGAGCTTCGTCTACTTCATCGCGACCAAACTGCTGCGTGAATCCGGTGCCGGTCCCACGCTGTTGATCTCGCCGCTGTTGGCGCTGATGCGAAACCAGATCGCTGCGGCAGAGCAAATGGGAGTTCGCGCCGCGACGATAAATTCAGACAACGTGGACGACTGGTCTGCAGTTGAAGCCAAGCTGGCCCGTGGCGAAATAGATATTCTTTTGATCTCGCCTGAACGATTGGCAAACGAGCGCTTCCGTACGCAGGTCCTGGCCGGCATCGCCGCGCAGATTTCGATGCTGGTCATCGACGAGGCGCATTGTATTTCCGACTGGGGTCACGACTTCCGCCCTCACTATCGCCTGTTGGAACGGATTGTCAAAACGCTGCCGCCCAACCTGCGACTCCTCGCCACCACTGCGACGGCGAACAATCGCGTGATGGATGACCTTGCTGCAGTGCTCGGTCCAAAGCTGGACGTCTCGCGTGGCGACTTAAATCGGCCCTCTCTTTCCCTGCAGACTATCCGCCTGCCCAGCCAGGCCGAGCGCCTTGCCTGGATGGCAGAGCAACTGGCCACGCTGCAAGGCCACGGCATCATTTACACGCTGACGGTGCGCGACGCGAACCAAGTCGCCGACTGGCTCAAGACTCGGGGCTTCAATGTCGAGGCATACACGGGCGAAACGGGCGACCGTCGAGAAGCGCTGGAGCAGGCTCTTCTCAACAATGAAGTCAAGGCGTTGGTCGCAACGACGGCGTTGGGCATGGGCTACGACAAGCCCGATCTGGCGTTCGTCATCCATTACCAAATGCCAGGTTCCGTGGTCGCGTACTACCAGCAAGTGGGACGTGCTGGGCGCGCGCTGGACTCCGCCTACGGTGTGCTGCTCAGCGGCCTGGAAGAGTCGGACATCACCGATTGGTTTATCCGCAGCGCCTTCCCGACCCGCCAAGAAGTCGCCGATGTCTTGGGCGCACTTGAGGAAGAAGAAAACGGTCTGTCCGTCCCGGAGCTGCTCAGTCACGTCAATCTGAGCAAGGGCCGCGTCGACAAGACGATCGCACTGCTCTCCCTCGAAGCGCCAGCGCCCATCGCCAAACAGGGCACCAAGTGGCAGCTCACTGCTGCCACGCTGAGTGAGGCGTTCTGGGCGCGAGCCGAACGACTCACCGCCCTGCGGCGTGACGAACATCAACAAATGCAGGAGTACGTCAACCTGCCCTTTGGCGACCACATGGGCTTTCTGATCGGCGCGCTCGACGGCGATCCAAGTGTCGTCACCGAGCCTGCGCTGCCCCCACTGCCGACAGGGGTGGATGAGGGATTGGTTCGGGACGCAATCGCTTTCCTCAGGCGAACCAGCCTGCCGATTGAACCTCGCAAGAAGTGGCCAGTGGGAGGAATGCCCCAATATGGAATCAGCAGCAATTCAAATATCACCCACCAAGCGCAGCCCGGTAAGGCCCTGTGCGTTTGGGGTGATGCCGGTTGGGGCGGCTTGGTTCGACAAGGCAAGTACCACGACTACAAGTTTGCCGACGACCTTGTCGCGGCTTGCGTGAAGATGGTTCGGGAGTGGAACCCTCAGCCCAAACCAACTTGGGTGACCTGCGTTCCATCGCTACGGCACCCCGATCTCGTACCGAATTTTGCGAAACGCTTGGCCGCAGCGCTGGTTCTGCCGTTTAATATGGTCATTGCGAAAACAGACAACAGGCCCGAACAGAAAACAATGGCAAACAGTACACAGCAGGCGCGCAATATCGACGGCTCGCTCGCTCTCAACGGTCAGCCGGTACCCCACGGGCCGGTGATCTTGGTCGACGACATGGTGGACTCACGCTGGACGCTGACAGTTGCCGCATGGTTGTTGCGCAAGAGCGGAAGTGGCGCTGTCTGGCCGATGGCGCTTTCTCAAGCGGGGCACGACGAATGATGCGCACCCTGTCCCCCAACACACAAGCGATCCTGCTCCTGACGGCGCCGCTAATCGCTGGACGCGGTACTTCGTCATCGGAGATCCTGTCGCCCGGTGAATACAAGCGCCTCGCCCGCCACTTGCGGGAGATACAGCGTCAGCCTGCGGACCTCGTATCGCCAGATGCGGCTGACCTCCTACGGGCCTGCCAACCAGTTATTGACGAAGCACGTCTGCAACGCTTGCTGGGGCGTGGATTCCTACTGAGCCAAGTCATTGAGCGCTGGCAAGCGCGCGCCATCTGGGTGGTCAGCCGTGCTGATGCAGAGTACCCTCGTCGCTTGAAGACACGGCTTCGGGAAGACGCCCCGGCAGTGATCTACGGCTGTGGCGATATGGGCTTGCTGGAGTCGGGCGGCCTCGCCGTGGTCGGATCGCGCCATGTGGATGATTCATTGATCGACTACACGATGGCCGTTGGCCGACTCGTGGCTCGGGCTAAAAGAACGCTCGTATCAGGCGGAGCCAAGGGCATCGATCAAGCAGCCATGCGAGGTGCGTTGGGAGCTGGTGGCAAGGTCAGTGGCGTGCTTGGCGACAGCCTGGAAAAGACAACCATGAACCGCGAGCACCGCAACCTGCTGCTCGACGGCCAACTGGTACTGATCTCGCCCTACGACCCCAGTGCGGGGTTCAACGTCGGCAACGCCATGCAGCGCAACAAGCTGATCTATGCGCTGGCGGATGCCTCATTAGTCGTCAGCTCAGATCTCAACAAGGGTGGGACTTGGGCTGGCGCGGTCGAGCAGCTCGACAAGCTCAAGTTCGTGCCCGTGTACGTTAGGTCAACGAGTGAACCCTCTGCGGGTCTCGATGCCCTGCGCAACAAGGGTGCGATTCCTTGGCCGAATCCGCAAGACACAGACGCATTTGAGGGAGTGTTCGACGTGGCAGTGCCAACCCCGGCTGCGCCTCCTCAGTCGGAGCTTTTTCTGTTTTCCAGCGATGGACAGACCGACAGCGCACCCACTGCACCAGCGGTGGCCGAGAAACCATCTGAGCCAGAGGCTCAAAGGGTGAAAAAAGCGGCTACCGTCGTGGCTCCCGACGACAAGCCAGTGGAACAGGCACCTGATCCATCGCCAATGGTCGCGCAAGAACCTGAAGCCAAGCCGAAAGTGGCCAGCCCGTTGGCGAAGACGGAATCAACACCCGCAGACGCTCGCTTTGCAGCTGTTCGCAAACGGATTCAGCTGATGCTGAAAGTCCCAATGAAAGACGCAGAGGTCGCCGCTGCTCTGAAAGTGTCCAAGGCGCAAGCCAAAGCCTGGCTACAGCGTCTTGTCGACGAAGGGGTGATCGAGAAGCAGAAGAAGCAGGCGGTCTACATCGTCAAGCAGTCCAGCCTTTTCGAGTGAGCTACCCCCGGTTTCAGGGACACGGGGTTAAGCACCAAGGATTATCAAGCAACATTTGAAAATACATAGATAGGGGACGCTATGGCGATAAAGCCTAAAGTTGTGCACGAAGGTAAAATCTACTATTCAGTTCCTGCAACAGCAAAAATGCTCGGAACAACAACGACGAAAGTGCGGCAATTAATGGAACCAGAGAAATTGGAATGGCAAAACTTTCGGGTCAATGGGGGGATTTATATAAGTGCCGAAAGCATTGTTGCTTATATGCGTCGACGCGAGAAAAGATGAATCGCTAGGATTCTTTGTTGCTACGGTATTCAGTCGAGCCGAAATGAGCTCCGAAACATAGGGCTAAAAGGCCACAAATGCAGATGAAAGTAACGAAAAAGGGGGGCAGATTTATTGCCTGTAATTTGCTAGAGTAAAAGCCTCCATTGGTCACTGGGGGTTGAGGTATGCCGAGGGTAGGGCGAGTTGTATTGCCGGTGAGGTGAACATGAGTCATCGCTATAGAAAAGGGGCTTCATTCAACCGGCCATCGCGTCGTCGCCAGAGAGAAGCGCACATAGCCCACCTTTTGAAGGCATCCTCTGAGGCGTGCTGGTTATGACTGAGTCGTTCGATTTTGCCCCCAAGTGTTTGTCTCTCGATTTGGAGGTTGGCAAGAGCGATCATCGCATTCACCAGTTTGGCGCGGTACGTGGGGATAGTGGAAAAACTCTCTCGTTCACCAGAGGTGATC
>JBCKVB010000042.1:0-10423 GCA_038924245.1 Gammaproteobacteria bacterium
GCTTGTCGGCATTAGCGGCCGTCTGGGGTGACGCGTCCGGTGCGTGGTGTTGATTGTGGTTCGGGGCAGTAGTCTGCATGGCTAAGTTCCTTGTATCCTGAATTAACGGGGGAATAAATTGCTGCGAGCTCTTCCGCCAGAAGAACAACCAATCCCAATCCACGCGCTTATTACGTACACCCATCAAAACACCCCTGCTGCATGCGCCTGCTGATCCGCATGGTACGAGCTGCGCACCATCGGGCCTGATGCGGCGCTCACGAAGCCCATCTTGTAGGCCTCTTCTTCATACATCTTGAACGTGTCCGGGTGCACATAGCGGCGCACCGGCATGTGACCGCCGGACGGCTGCAGGTACTGACCGATAGTCAACATGTCAACGTCGTGGGCGCGCAGGGCGCGCAGCACATGCAGGATTTCCTCATCGGTCTCGCCCAACCCGACCATCAGGCCGGATTTGGTCGGTATCGTGGGATGCTGGGCCTTGAAGCGTTGCAACAGGTTGAGCGTGTTTTGAAAATCCGCACCGGGGCGCGCTTCCTTGTATAAACGTGGCACGGTTTCGATGTTGTGGTTGAACACGTCCGGCGGCGCGGTGCCGAGGATTGCCAGCGCACCGTCCAGACGGCCACCAAAGTCGGGCGTCAGGATTTCGATGTAGGTGTTGGGCGTCAGCGCGCGGATGCGTGTGATGCATGCGACGAAATGACCGGCGCCGCCGTCACGCAAATCATCGCGGTCAACCGAGGTGATGACGACGTAATTGAGTTTCATCAAGGCGATGGTTTGGGCGAGGCGTTCCGGCTCGTTGAGATCCAGCGGGTTGGGACGCCCCGTGCTGACGTTGCAGAACCTGCAGCGCCGCGTGCATTTGTCGCCCATGATCATGAAGGTTGCGGTGCCTTTGCCCCAGCACTCTCCGATGTTGGGGCAGGAGGCCTCTTCGCACACCGTCACCAGCTTGTTGGCGCGCACGATGTCCTTGATCTCACGGAAGCGGCCAGAGGATGACGGCGCCTTGACGCGGATCCAGCTTGGTTTTGGCAATCTTTCGGCGGGATCGATCTCGGCGCGTTTGGTCTTGAGAGCACCCCTTTGTCCGCCCGGCGGAGGGTAAGTCGCGGCGGTCAACGGCGTGGTTTCGGTTGTCATAGCGTCCTGAGTAAGCAAGTTACGCCGCACGCGCCAAAGTAATAAATTCCGTGCGCAGCGCCAGATTGGGTAGAAGTTCGCCGAGCATGGCTGACGTTATAGTTTCCTCATCGGGATCCTCCCCCAAACTGGCCAGAAGCCTGCGCCAGTCCTGCTTGGTAAACTGTGGTGCTGACATCTGTGCATTTCCTCTCTGGGTTGATCCCTGTAAAAGGGGGTTTTCGATCACTCTCATCGTGACCTTTTGATTCACACGATTCTTTAGCCTTATCGAGCCTGTTGCCGGTCCTGCTCTAACCCCATCAGCCATTGCAAACCGACCGAGGAACGAGCTATTTGGATGGACCCTGCTGAATGGTCGATGCAGGCCAGGCTTCTTCCAGGGTCATGGCGATGATGTTCAGTGCGTGCACCCGCTCCGGTATCCAGTCGGACACGGCGTCATAGACCAGCCGATGCCTGGCGATGCGCTGCAATTCATTGAACCTGGCGTCGATCACCCGGACTCGAAAATGACCAGCGCCACCCGCGGCGCCGGCGTGGCCGACGTGCAAATGGCTCTCGTCCTCAACCTGGATCACGGCCTCGGGAAAGGCCTGCAGAAAGCGTTCCAGCAATGCATCGTGCGTGGGTTTCATGGCGTTTTTTCCTGCATGTTTTCCTCGATATTTTGGCCCACCGGACTGGGCGCCCGGCGGCGCCCTAAGATGAACAACTGGCCTCCAGTTGCGCCGCCCAAGCGGGCGGCAAGGCGGCATACATTTCGAATTCCGGCTGTTCGTCGTAAGGCCGCGACAAGACTTTTAGCAGGCGCTCGACTTCTCTGAAAGAACGCTCGCCGACATCACCGCGCGCCTGCGCGATGGCTTGCTCGACCAAATGGTTGCGCAACACATATTTAGGATTGACACGGTTCATTGCCGCCGCGCGTTCGGCGTCCGGAGTGCCTTCCTGGCGCAGCCGCTCGCGATACGCCGTCGCCCAATCGTCGAAGGCGCTCCGATCGATAAAAAGATCGCGCACCGGCGCGTCGCCTGCTGCATCGGCGCTGCGCAGCCGCGACAGATTGCGGAAAAACAGGGTGAAGTCGACGCGACCCGCATGCAGCATTTCCAAGAGCTGATTGAACAGGTGCTGGTCTTCTTCCCCCGCCGCACGCAGGCCAAGTTTTGCTCGCATCTGAACCTTGAATTCCAGTTCAAATGCGGCTCGATAATGGGCCAGCGCAGCCTGGGCTTCATCGACAGAACCGATCAGCGGCATCAGCGCCTGGCCGAGTGCATAGCAGTTCCATTCACCGATCTGCGGTTGCTTGCTGTACGCATAGCGGCCGCTTTCATCAGAATGGTTGCAGACATGGTCGGCATTGAAGCCGTCGATAAAGCCAAATGGCCCGTAGTCAATGGTCAGTCCGAGGATCGACATGTTGTCGGTATTCATTACACCGTGGCACCAGCCGACGGCCTGCCATTGCGCGATCAGCCGACCGGTGCGCACGGCGACTTCGCGCAGCAGCGCCGCATACGGGTTGGGCTCAGTGCGTAACGCCGGATAAAACTTGTCGATCACGTAATCGGCCAACTGTCGCAAGGCCTGATACTGATCGGTGTAATAGAAGTGCTCGAAGGAGCCGAAGCGAATGAAGCTGGGCGCCATCCGGGTGACGACCGCAGCGGTTTCCACGTTTTTGCGAAATACCGGGTGGTCAGAACCCATCACGCACAAGGCGCGCGTCGTCGGAATACCGAGCGCGTGCATCGCCTCCGAGCACAGAAATTCGCGGATCGACGAGCGCAGCACCGCGCGACCATCGCCCATCCGTGAGTACGGTGTCTTACCGGCGCCCTTGAGTTGCAGTTCCCAGTGACGATCATCATGCCCGATCGCCTCGCCGAGCAGCAGCGCGCGTCCGTCCCCAAGCTGGCCGGCCCAAACGCCAAACTGGTGACCCGCATAGACCGCAGCCAGCGGGTCACTTCCCGGCAAGACGCGGTTGCCCACCAACGCCGTGAGCCATGGCTCACGGCCGAGGTCTTGCGAGCCTAGTCCGACCAGAGCGGCAGCCATCGGTGAAGCGACCACCAGGTACGGGGCGGGCAAGGCCGTGGGTGACAGGCGCGTGTAAAACGTTGCCGGCAGCTGGGCAAACGAGTTGTCGAAAGCGAGCATGGCGCTTGCGAGGGGAGCCGCATCGAGGTCAGCGATGGGCGGAAATGCGATATTCATGTCTAAATGGGGACGAGTTGATTTAAAACCTAACGGGCATGACGTAAGTCACCCCTGATAATGAAACATCATGCCCGTTTCCCTCTCCCCACCCCTCTCCCAGCGGGAGAGGGGGACAGGGTCTCGCTGCGCGAGTTTCACGTTAAACTGCCACGACTTCGATGTCCGGTTCAATTGATCGAACCAGATTTTCGATGCCTCGGAGCGTGCCGGATATCGAGCTTGGACAGGTGCCGCACGCGCCCTTGTAGTGCACGCTGAGCTGGTTGCCATCGAGACCGACCACGTGGAGGTCGCCGCCGTCGCTTTGCAGAGCGGGGCGGATCTGCTCGTCGAGCAGCACGTTGATCTTATCGAGGCGCTGCTGGTCCCCGGAGCTTAGGCCGGTGATTGCGGTGGTCGCCGCGACAACTGTGGCCACTGTTTGCGCATCCGCCGTCGGCGCGGCGCGGATCGGCTCGGCGACTTTGCGCACCAACTCCGGCCAGTCGGCGCCGCCATCCTGTGTCACCGTGATCCATTTATCAACGTAAAACACATTGGTCACATGCTCGATGTCGAACAGCGCGGTAGCGAGCTCATCGTCCTTCGCCTCCCCGGCGTTTTCATATGAACGCGTTATCCCCCAGGTCAGCGGCTCCTTGAGGGTGAACTTCACCGCGTTCGGATTGGGCGTGTCTTCAATTTCTGCTATTTTCGGCATCTCAATCTCCTGAAAGCGGGGCCACCATCTTGGTGCTGGAAATACGGCAACATGGTGGAGTGGGTGCCCCGCACATAACCCGTTTCAATGTCATCAACCCACCGCTAAATCGAGCAATTTCTGCAATTCACCTTGCTGATGCATCTCGCGCACAATATCGGCACCGCCCACCAGCTCGCCCTTGACGTAGAGCTGAGGGAAAGTCGGCCAGTTGGCGTAGTGCTGGAGGTTTTCGTAGACTCCCTTGTCGGCCAAGACGTTGACCGCGACGAAATTGTTCACACCGCACGCCTGGAGTATCTGCACCGTCGCGCCGGAAAAACCACATTGCGGGGACTGCGGCGTTCCTTTCATGTAAAGCACGATCGGGTTTTCCGTAACGGTTTGCTTAATTGTTGCCAGTACGTTCTGATCCATAATCCACTCCTAATATAAAACCTGATTCGACCATTGTTCGGGGGTAAAGGTTTTCATCGACAGCGCGTGAATTTTCGCGCGCATGCGGTCTCCCAGTGTCGGATACACCAGCTGATGCTGCTGTACCCTATTCTTGCCGGTGAATTGCGGGCTCACGATCACCGCCTCGAAGTGTTGGCCGTCATCGCCCAGCACTTCCACGTGATCGCAGGGCAGGCCATTCCTGATGGTGTTTTTTATTTCATTCGCTGTCAGCATCTTGTCCTCTCAACTGGATACTCTGTGGCAAAAACAGGGGCATTATCACGCGTTACCGATAGGCTTGTTCGAGCACCGTCTGTTCGAGCCGGTGCTTGAGTGATGCGACGGGGATGCGCTCGATGATTTCGGCGCCGAACGCATAAGTCAGCAGGTTGCGCGCCGCACTATCGGACAGCCCGCGGCTCTTCAGATAAAACACTTCCTCGCTATCGAGCTGGCCGACGGTCGCGCCATGCGCGCACTTCACGTCGTCGGCGAAAATCTCCAGTTGCGGCTTGGTATCAACGTGCGCCTTGCCGGTCAATAGCAGGTTGCGGCTCGACTGTACAGAGTCGGTGCGCTGCGCACCCGGACGCACCATGACCTTGCCGTTGAACACCGCGTGTGCGCTGCCACCGACGATGCATTTGTGTAGCTGGCGGCTCACGCCGTGCGGCTGTGCGTGGTCAATGCAGGTATGGGTATCGGCCAGTTGGTTGTCTGTGATGAGCGCCAGCCCGTCGACCGCGCACTCGGCGCCTTCGGCCAGCAGCAGGTCGAGGTTGTAGCGCGAAATCTGTGCGCCCAGCGCGACACTCACCGACTGATAATTGCTCGAACGACCAAGGGACACCGCGCAGTTGGCAATATGGAACGCCTTGCCGCTGTCGCGCTGCACCCGGATGTGGTTGACGCGCGCATTATCGGCCAGCACGATTTCGGTCACCGGGTTGATGAAATAGGCCTCATCTTGCAACGCGACGTAATCCTCGATCAGCGTCACGCTACTGCCG
The DNA here is from genome assembly GCA_038924245.1 of Gammaproteobacteria bacterium. Classification (GTDB taxonomy): domain Bacteria; phylum Pseudomonadota; class Gammaproteobacteria; order SURF-13; family SURF-13; genus SURF-13. The sequence goes on from JBCKVB010000042.1 coordinate 5,533, forward strand.
GATTCGGCAACCACCAGGCAACGCGGGTAGCTTGCCACCTCCGTTTGCGTCGCAATGAACAGCAGATGCACGGGTGCTGCAAGCGCTACGTCGCGCGGCACCACAATCAATGCCGCATCGTGCAGGAAGGCGGTGTTGAGCGCAGCGAATACGTTGTCACGGAATGCGGCGTGACGGCCGAGATGCGGTTCGATCGCTGCGGCGTGCGCGGCAACTGCCGCCGGCAGGTTGGCAGCCACCACGCCACCGTCTGTGGCCATACTGGACAGCTGCGGCGCATAGACACCATCGACAAACACGAGCCGGGTTGCCGCTTCTTCGAGATAAAAGCGCTCGACGTCCGCAGCCTGCAAGCGGGTGGCGCTGCGCACCGGCTGGAACGATAGCCTGGTGAGCCGAAAAATGTCGGTAAAGCGCCACGCCTCGTCGCGCGTGGTGGGCACCGTCAGTACGCCGACGCGCTCCACCGCCTCCGCGCGCAGCGCGTTGAGCCACGCCAATGGGTTGGCCGGTAACTGCGGCTGGTCTGCCAGCAGCGCATTGAGCCACGGGCTCAATGGCTGTCCTGCCTGCCGGCTCGCTGTCAGAGTACTGGGCGCGCTCATGCCGCTACTCTCGCCGCCTGGTGCTCGGCGCCGACCCAGTCGTAGCCACGGTTTTCAAGTTCGAGTGCAAGCTCTTTGCCGCCGGTTTTGATAATGCGGCCCGCATCCATCACGTGTACAAAGTCGGGCACGATATAGTTCAGCAGACGCTGGTAGTGCGTCACCAGCACGATCGCGTTATCCTTGTTGGCGAGCTGGTTGACGCCCTGGGAGACGACCCTGAGCGCGTCGATGTCGAGGCCGGAATCGGTCTCGTCGAGAATCGCCAGGCGTGGATCGAGCAGTGCCATCTGCAATATTTCGTTGCGCTTTTTCTCGCCACCGGAGAAGCCTTCGTTGACACTGCGGTCGAGAAAATCGGGGCTTATTTCGAGCAGCTTCATCTTCTCGCGCACGAAGTCGTCAAACTCGAGCGGGTCGAGCTCGTCCTTGCCGCGCTGCGCCTGCACGGTGTTGTAGGTCAGGCGCAGAAACTGGCTGTTGGCGACACCGGGTATCTCGATCGGATATTGAAAGGCCAGAAACACGCCAGCCCGCGCACGTTCTTCGGGCGCAAGCTCAAACAGATTCTTGCCTTCGAACAGCACGCTACCGCCCGTCACCTCATACGCCGTGTGACCCGCGAGCACCTTGGCGAAGGTGCTCTTGCCCGAGCCATTCGGCCCCATGATGGCGTGTACTTCGCCGCTCTTCACCGTGAGATCGACGCCTTTGAGAATTTCGATGCCGTTCACGGTTGCGCACAAGCCACGCACTTCGAGCAGCGTTTTGCTGTCTTGCAGAATCATCCGACACTTCCTTCGAGCTTGAAACTGAGGAGCTTGGTCGCCTCGACCGCAAACTCCATCGGCAATTGTTGAAATACGTCTTTGCAGAATCCGTTGATGATCATGGACACGGCGGCCTCGGCGCTGACCCCGCGCTGCGCAAAATAGAACAGCTGGTCCTCGCCGATCTTCGAGGTCGAGGCCTCGTGCTCAACTATGGAGCTGTTGTTGCGCACCTGGATGTAGGGGAAGGTGTTGGCGCCGGACTGGTCACCAATCAGCATCGAATCGCATTGCGAATAATTGCGCGCTCCGGTGGCGGTCGGTGCAATCTTCACCAGCCCGCGGTAGCTGTTGTTGGAACGACCGGCCGAGATGCCTTTGCTGACGATGGTGCTGCGCGTATTTTTGCCGATGTGGATCATCTTGGTGCCGGTGTCGGCCTGCTGATGGTGATTGGTAACCGCGACGGAATAGAACTCGCCGACCGAGTTGTCGCCAACCAGCACGACGGAAGGATACTTCCAGGTAATCGCCGATCCGGTCTCGACCTGGGTCCACGAAATGCGCGAGTTGACGCCCTTGGCCAGGCCGCGCTTGGTGACGAAGTTGTAAACGCCGCCGACGCCGTTTTCGTCGCCCGCATACCAGTTCTGCACCGTCGAGTACTTGATCTCGGCGTTGTCGAGCGCCACCAGCTCGACCACCGCCGCATGCAGCTGGTTGGAGCTGAATGCGGGTGCCGTACAGCCTTCAAGATAGGAGACCGACGCCCCTTCCTCGGCAATGATGAGTGTGCGTTCGAACTGCCCCGTTTCCTCGGTGTTGATGCGGAAGTAGGTCGACAAATCCATCGGGCACTTGACGCCCTTGGGGATGAAGCAGAACGAGCCGTCGGTAAATACCGCCGAGTTGAGCGCGGCGTAAAAGTTATCGCCGGTCGGCACCACCGTACCGAGATATTTCTGCACCAGCTCCGGATGCTCCAGCACGGCCTCCGACATCGAACAGAAAATGACGCCGACCTCGGCCAGCTTGTGCTTGTAGGTGGTCGCCACCGACACGCTGTCGAAAATGACATCGACCGCAACGCCGGCCAGCGCCATGCGCTCGTGCAGCGGCACGCCGAGCTTTTCGAAGGTGCGCAGCAATTCAGGATCGACCTCGTCCATGCTTTTCAACTTCGCCTTCTGCTTGGGTGCGGCGTAGTAGCTGATCGCCTGATAATCAATTTTCGGATAGTGGACGTTGGGCCACGTCGGCTCTTCCATCTTGAGCCATGCCGCATAAGACTTGAGCCGGAACTCGAGCAGCCATTCAGGCTCGTTCTTCTTGGCCGAAATCATCCGGATGGTGTCTTCATTCAGCCCTTTGGGCGCGACATCAGACTCGATGTCAGTGACGAAGCCGTGCTTGTAGGGCTGGTTAACGATACTTTGCAGTACTGCACTCATGATGTTGCTCCTAAGTTAAACTGAGAAGGACGACCCGCAACCGCAGGTAGAAGTAGCGCCGGGATTCTTGATCACAAACTGCGCACCATCCAACCCTTCCTGATAATCAATTTCCGCGCCCACCAGATACTGGAAGCTCATCGCGTCAATCAACAGCTGTACGCCATTCTTGTCCAGCACGGTGTCATCTTCATTGGTTACTTCGTCGAAAGTAAAACCATACTGAAAACCGGAACAGCCGCCGCCGCTAACGAACACGCGCAACTTCAAGTCGGCGTTGCCTTCTTCCTCGATCAGCGTCTTTACCTTGTTGGCCGCGCTGTCGGTAAACAGCATCGGGGCTTGCATTGCCACTTCAGTCACTTGCATTTCGGTTACTGCGTTCATCACTACCTCCGTAAAGTCGCTGACAACAATAGTCCTGCCTTACTTGCGTTCTGTTTCCCCCCAATGCACCTGCTTGTCCTGCGTCGGCTCAGGACGTGTTTGGCGGCGAAGCGGCTACGCTGCTGCTTTCACCTTCGCCTTCACGTTAAAGCTCTCGCCGCAGCCGCACGCGCTTTCGACGTTGGGATTGTCAAATTTGAACATCTGCTTGAACCCTTCCTTGACGAAATCGATACGCGAGCCGTCGAGAACCGCCAGGCTGTCGGCATCGAGCACCACACGGGCGTTATGCGCCTCGAAGGTGTGATCTCCCGCGCGTATTTCGTCAGCGATGTCGAAGGTGTGAGCCAAGCCGGAACAGCCCACTTTCTTGACGCCGATGCGCAGCGCAAGACCTTTGCCGCGTTTCGCAAGCTGGTGCTGAATCTGTTTTGCCGCATTTTCAGTCAATGTAATTGCCATAGTTAAGCTCCAAAGTAACCAAATAAAACACCTATGATAACCGATAAAATTCAAAGTGAAGAGGTGAGCTGGTAAGCGTGGTCGTCGTGTTATGCCCACCTCGAACATTGATGATAATATAGTATCGCTTCGAAACTACCCTCTTGTCAACATAGTTTTTAAACGCTACTATATGAGCATGGCACTACCCTCTTGTCAACATAGTTTTTAAACGCTACTATCTACACATGACAAAGGAGCTAAAAATGCACAGTCGCGCTATTGCGGAGTTGGTCTTGCACGTGGGGCGCATAGCGTCCGGCGAGGGGTTCGTCGAGGGGCTGACGGCAGCCCAGTGGGCGGTACTCAGATACTTTGCCCAGGCCAACCGCTTTTCACGAACGCCGTCCGCCTTTGCCGCGTTCCATGGCACGACCCGGGGTACGGCGTCACAGACGATCAAAAGCCTCGAAATCCAAGGCTATCTGACGCGCATGCGGTCAGAGGCCGACAGGCGCAGCGTCCGACTCCTTCTGACCGACAAAGCCAGGGGCACTCTTGCGAACGACCCCTTCGAAACCCTGGTCCGTGCCGCAGACGCTCTACCCCCAGGCGTCCGCAGCCACTTCGCCAACGCCTTGCAGCGCATGCTCGGCCAGGTGGCGGGGGAGAGAGGCAATCCTCCCTTCGGCACCTGCGCGTCGTGTCAACATCTGCAAAGCGACGACTGCGGCCGAGAGGGACAGGCGTCCTATGCGTGCGGGTTCGCGAACGAGCCGCTGCGTCTGGACGAGCTCGACGGGGTCTGCATCAACTTCGTCCCGGGCAAGCCCATGACGATGAACGGCTCTGTCACCGGAGCCGCACCGCGATGAGTCCTGTTCCCGCATCAGCGATCGCCACACTGCGCTTACCGATCACCTTGTACGTCGGCGGGCAGTTCACCGGGGGGCTGCGACATCGTCCGCGAGATGAATGCGTCGGGAGAGCTCCAGGCAATCATTCGCGCAAACCACAACACTGCCACATAAAGGAGACCGCCATGTCATCCCATCCAACTGACTACCAGGGTTCCGTCATCGACGCGCTACGCGAGGCTATCGAGCAGCAGATCCCCAATTCACAGGCCGCAGTCAACGGCGGCGGCGGACACTTCAGTATCGAAGTGACGTCGCCCGCGTTCGCCGACAGGAGCATGCTCAATAGCCACCGGCTGGTATACAGCGCAATCGCCCAC
>JBCKVB010000043.1:0-10211 GCA_038924245.1 Gammaproteobacteria bacterium
ATGCGCAAGCACTACATCCGCATCCTCACCGGCGACAAGGTCACTGTGCAGCTTACGCCTTACGATCTTACCAAGGGACGCATCAGCTTCCGCGCGCGCTGATAAACTTCACGCCTCACTCTTTAGACTTGTGTCGGATCCGCTACGCTTGATCCGACCTACGGTTCTACGGCCTAACTGTGGCCTTATTCCACCGCCGCGTGTTCGCTTTTTTCCTTTTCCTCGACCACAAAGCTCAGCTTACCGCCCTGCTCGCTTACCTTGACGCGCCCGCCGGAGACGAGCTTGCCGAATAGCAGTTCTTCGGCGAGCGGGCGCTTGATGTGTTCCTGGATCAGCCGCGCCATGGGACGCGCGCCCATCACCGGATCGAAGCCGTGCCGGGCGAGCCAGGCGCGCGCCGCGTCGTCCACCTCCAGCGCGACGTGCTTTTCGTCCAACTGCTCTTCCAGCTCGATCAGGAATTTATCCACCACGTGGGTGACGGTCGCAGCGTCCAGGGCCTTGAACTGGATGATGGCGTCGAGGCGGTTGCGGAACTCCGGCGTGAAGCTGCGCTTGATGACCTCCAGGCTGTCGCCGCTGTGATCCTGCACGGTAAAGCCTATCGAGGCGCGGCTCATCTGCTCGGCGCCTGCGTTGGTGGTCATAACGATGACCACGTTGCGGAAGTCCGCCTTGCGCCCATTGTTGTCGGTCAGCGTGCCGTGATCCATCACTTGCAATAATAGATTAAACACGTCCGGGTGCGCCTTCTCGATCTCATCCAGCAGCAGCACCGAGTGCGGGTGTTTGCTGACCGCCTCGGTGAGCAGCCCGCCCTGATCGAAGCCCACGTAACCGGGCGGCGCGCCGATCAGGCGCGACACGCTGTGGCGCTCCATGTACTCCGACATGTCGAAGCGGGTCAACTCCACGCCCATGATCTTGGCGAGCTGGCGCGTGACCTCGGTCTTGCCCACGCCGGTCGGCCCGGCGAACAGGAATGAGCCGATGGGCTTCTGCGCCTGCCCCAAACCGGAGCGCGCCATCTTGATCGCGGCGGCGAGCGATTCTATCGCCTGCTCCTGGCCGAACACCACCAGCTTCAGATCGCGCTCCAGGGTGCGCAGCATCTCCTTGTCGGAAACGCTCACGCTCTTGGGCGGGATGCGCGCCATCATGGCGACGATGTTTTCAATCTCGGTCACGCCCACCACGCGCTTGCGCCTGGAAACGGGCAGGATGGTCTGGTGCGAGCCCGCCTCGTCTATCACGTCTATCGCCTTGTCGGGCAGGAAACGGTCGTTGATATAGCGGCTGGAAAGCTCCGCCGCGGCGCGCAGCGCTTTGTGCGAATACTTTACCTTGTGGTGCGCCTCGAAGCGCGACTTCAGTCCTTCCAGGATGGATACGGTTTCCTCCACCGAGGGCTCGCCCACTTCGATCTTCTGGAAACGGCGCGACAACGCGCGGTCCTTCTCGAAGATGCCACGGTATTCCTGGTAGGTCGTCGAGCCGATGCAGCGCAGCTCGCCGTTGGTAAGCACCGGCTTGATGAGATTCGACGCATCCATCACCCCGCCGGAGGCCGCTCCCGCGCCGATGATGGTGTGGATCTCGTCTATGAACAGGATGGCGCCCGGTTCCTTGTGCAATTGATTGAGCACGCCCTTCAAGCGCTTTTCGAAATCGCCGCGGTATTTGGTGCCCGCGAGCAGCGATCCCATGTCCAGCGCATAGATGGTGGAATGCGCGAGCACCTGCGGCACGTCGCCCTCCACGATCATCTTGGCCAGCCCCTCGGCGATGGCGGTCTTGCCCACGCCCGCCTCGCCCACGTACAGGGGATTGTTCTTGCGCCGGCGGCACAAAATCTGGATGGTGCGCTCGATCTCGTTCTTGCGCCCGATGAGCGGGTCTATCTTGCCCTGGCGCGCGAGCTGGTTGAGGTTGCTGGCGTACAACTCCAGCGGGCTGCGGCTCACCTGCTCGCCCGCTGCTTCCTCCTCGCCGGCGGAAAGCACACCGCCCTGCCCTTCCTCTTCGCCCGGCACCTTGGAAATGCCGTGCGAGATGTAGTTGACCACGTCCAGGCGCGTGATGTTGTGTTTCTTCAAGGTATAGACCGCTTGGGAATCCTGCTCGCCGAACATGGCGACCAGCACGTTGGCGCCGGTCACTTCTTTTTTGCCGGAGGCGTTCACGTGCAGCACCGCGCGCTGCAGCACGCGCTGAAAGCCGAGCGTGGGCTGGGTGTCGCGCGCGTCGTCCAGAGACAGGCGCGGGGTGTGCTCGCTGACATAAGCGCCAAGCTCGTTACGCAACTGCTCGATATCCGCCCCGCAGGCGCGCAGCACCGCCGCCGCCGCCGCGTTGTCCAGCAGCGACAGCACCAGATGCTCCACGGTCATGAACTCGTGCATCTTGGCGCGCGCATCGCGGAACGCGGTGTTCAGGGTAAATTCGAGTTCTTTGCTTAGCATGGGACTCTCTTAAGTCTTGGACTGTCAACCTCACTACAAGTTTAAGCTTTCTCCATGGTACACAACAATGGGTGCTGGTGGTGGCGGGAAAATTCGTTCACCTGTTCCACCTTGGTCTCGGCCACTTCGCGCGCGAACACCCCACATACGCCGCTGCCCTGGGTGTGCACCTGCAGCATGACCTGCACCGCCTTTTCACGCGGCATGGTAAAGAACGTCCGCAATACTTGTACCACAAACTCCATCGGCGTGTAATCGTCGTTCATCAGCATGACCTTATACAGCGGCGGCTGCGCGATCTTGGGCTTGGCCTCTTGCAGCGCCACGCCGCCGTCATGCTGGTTTTCTTGCTTGCGTCTTGCCATGACAAACGATTGTAACCGAAACCAGGGCGCTTACCAGCCTGTTAAATAAGCGCGGATGCCGGCAGGCACATCATCACCCTGCTGAAATCAGGGTAATCCCAGCGGATGGAATTTTAAAGCAGGGCGCGGCCGGGCCGGGAAGCCGCCTGACCGTCTCCGTATCACGCAGCGCCGCGCGCTCGGTTTTAGGATAAAATTAATGGTTTACCCGCGTTATCCGCCAACACAGGTCTTTATCCATGCCGGCATTGGAAATGTTGCGCTTGCTCCAGCAGTCGCGGCGCTTCGCGCGCCTGGTGCGGCAGCGCCTGGCGCAGGATCACTGTAGCAGCGTGGCCCTGATGCATGTCCGTATTGACGCCGCAAGCTAGCCAAGCCGGAAAGCCGAGCCCACTGCACCCCACCCTGCCCACCGCCGCCGCGCAACAGGTGCGCTGGGAAGGGTTGCGCGGCAGCGCGCGCGGCCTGGTCATCAGTCGCGCGGCGCGTGAGTACGCGGGGCCGCTGCTGGTGATCGCCGAGGATACCCCAGCGGCCCAGCGCCTGGAAGATGAACTGCGTTTCTACTTGGGACAGGGCGGCGATGCGCCGCCGCTGCTGCACTTCCCGGACTGGGAGACCCTGCCTTACGACACCTTCTCGCCGCACAGCGACATCATCTCGGAGCGGCTGGCCGCGCTCTATCGTCTGCCCACGCTCACGCGCGGCATCCTCATCGCGCCGGTGCAAACCCTGATGCACCGGCTCGCGCCACGCGAATATCTGGAGGCGCAGAGCCTTTTGCTCGACATCGGACAACAACTCGATTCCGGCGCGATGCGTATGCGCCTCGATGCCAGCGGCTACCGTTGCGTGACACAAGTGATGGAGCATGGTGAATTCGCGCTGCGCGGCGGTCTGATTGATTTATTCCCCATGGGCAGCGCCACGCCCTACCGCATAGACCTGTTTGACGACCGGATCGAAAGCCTGCGCCGCTTTGATCCGGAGACCCAGCGTACCCTGGACAAGGTACAACAGGTCCGGCTCCTGCCCGCGCACGAGTTTCCGCTCGACGAACAAGGTATCACGCGCTTCCGCCGGAATTTCCGCGAACAGTTCGAAGGCGACCCACAAAAAAGTCCGCTCTACCGCGACGTGAGCCAGGGCCTTGCGCCGTCCGGCATTGAATATTACCTGCCGCTGTTTTTCGAGCGCACCCACACCTTGTTCGATTACCTGCCGGGCTCCTGTCTGGTGCTTTACGGCGCGGACACCGGACAGGCGGCGGATAAATTCCAACGCGAGGCGAACCAACGTTATGAGCAGATACGTTACGACCGCGAGCGTCCGCTGCTTGCCCCGCAGCAACTGTTTCTGCAAACCCATGAAGTGTTCGGCGCCATCGGCGCGCATCCGCACATCGCCTGGAGTGAACAGGAAACCGGCGCGAAAGCCGCCGTGCGCTATGCCACGCAGCCGCCCCCCGCGCTCGCCCTGGAGGCGCGCAGCGCGCATCCGCTGAATCGTTTGCGCCGGTTTCTGGAAAACTTTAGCGGACGTGTGTTATTTGCCGCCGAGAGCGCGGGGCGGCGCGAAGCGCTGCTGGAATTGCTCGCTACGGAGGACCTGCGCCCGGTGGCGTTCCCCGGCTGGCCGGAGTTTTTAAACAGTGAGGCGCGCCTGGGTGTAACGGTCGCGCCGCTCGAACAAGGCTTGCTGCTCGACGAGCCCGCCATCGCGGTGATTGCCGAACCACAGTTGTTCGGCGAACAGGCCGCGCAGCGACGGCGGCGCGCGACGGCCAAGCGCGATGTGGAAGGCATCGTAAAAAGTCTGGCGGAGCTACGCATCGGCAACCCCGTGGTGCACGAACAGCACGGCGTGGGCCGTTATCTCGGCCTGCAAACGCTCAATGCCGGCGGCATCGAGGCGGAATTTCTCGCCCTGGAATACGCGGGCGGCGACAAGCTCTACGTCCCCATTTCATCGCTGCATCTGATCAGCCGCTACACCGGCGTGAATCCCGAACACGCGCCACTGCATAAGCTCGGCGGCGAACAGTGGGAACGCGCCAAACGCAAGGCGCTGGAGCGGGTACGCGACGTGGCGGCGGAACTGCTGGAAATCCACGCGCGGCGCGCGGCGCGTCAGGGCCACGCCTTTGCCGCGCCGGACGCGCACTACGCCGCCTTCGCCGCAACCTTTCCCTTCGAGGAAACACCCGATCAGTTGCAGGCCATCCACGACGTGCTGGCCGACATGCAATCCGGCAAACCCATGGACCGGCTGGTGTGCGGCGACGTGGGCTTCGGCAAAACGGAAGTCGCGTTGCGCGCCGCGTTTCTCGCCACGCAGGGCGGCAGACAAGCCGCCCTGCTGGTTCCGACCACGCTGCTCGCGCAACAACACTATCAAACCTTTCAGGATCGTTTCGCCGGCTGGCCGGTGCGCATCGAGGTGCTTTCGCGTCTGCGCACGCCGAAGCAGCAGCGGCAAACCCTGGACGGGCTCGCCGCGGGCACGGTGGACATCGTGATCGGCACGCACAAAATATTAAGCCCGGAACTGCGCTTCAAAAACCTGGGGCTGGTGATTATTGACGAGGAGCATCGCTTCGGCGTGCGTCATAAGGAGCGTCTCAAGCAATTGCGCGCAGAGGTGGACATCCTCACCCTCACCGCCACGCCGATCCCGCGCACGCTCGGCATGGCGTTCGCCAGCCTGCGCGAACTGTCCATCATCGCCACCCCGCCCGCGCGCCGCCTGGTGGTGAAGACCTTTGTGCGCGAATGGGACAACACCTGGCTGCGCGAGGCGCTGCTGCGCGAAATCCTGCGCGGCGGACAGGTGTATTTCCTGCACAACGACGTGGACAGCATGCCCGTCATGCTGCGCACCATCGAGGCGCTGGCGCCGGAGGCAAACGTGCGCATGGCGCACGGCCAGATGCGCGAACGCGAGCTGGAGCAGGTGATGCTCGATTTCTATCACCAGCGCTTCAACGTCTTGCTGTGCAGCACCATCATCGAGAGCGGCATAGACGTGCCGAGCGCCAACACCATCATCATCAACCGCGCGGACAAATTCGGCCTGGCGCAGCTTTACCAGTTGCGCGGGCGCGTGGGCCGCTCGCATCACAGCGCCTACGCCTATCTCATCATTCCCGAACGGCGCGCGGTCAGCGCGGACGCGCTCAAACGCCTGGAGGCCATTGAGGCGATACAGGAACTCGGCATCGGCTTCACGCTCGCCTCGCACGATCTGGAAATCCGCGGCGCCGGTGAGATACTCGGCGAGGAACAGAGCGGCCAGATACAGGAGATCGGTTATACCCTCTACACCGATCTGCTGGAACGCGCCGTGCGCGCGCTCAAAGAGGGCCGCGAACCTGAGCTGGAACGCCCGCTGGATCAGGGCACGGAGATAGACATCCGCGCCCCCGCGCTGATCCCGGAAGATTATCTGCCCGACGTACACGCGCGGCTGGTGTTGTACAAGCGCATCGCCAGCGCGGAAACCGAAGCGGAACTGCGTGAGCTGCAGGTGGAAATGATAGACCGCTTCGGCCTGTTGCCGGACGCCGCCAAGACGCTGTTTAAAATCACCGGGCTTAAATTGCAGGCCCAACCGCTCGGCATCCGCAAGATGGAGGCTAGCGAGAGCGGCGCGCGCATCAGCTTCGGCCCCCGGCCCGCGGTTGATCCGATGAAGATCATCGAACTGATACAAAAACAGCCCAAGGTATATAAACTGGACGGACAAGACAAGCTGCGTATTACCGTTGTGCTGCCTGACGCCGCTGCACGCATTCAAGCCTTGGAACAAATATTACACCTGCTGTCAGGCAAGCAGCAGACGTAGGTCAAGCTGCGAAGCTGCCTGACAACCCCTGTGTCACTTTAGCGTTGTTTGGCGTTCTCCCTCTCCCCCAGCCCCTCCCCCGCTCGCGGGGGAGGGGAGCGTTTTTCGTTTGTGCTCATGTTATATTCTCCGCCCCTTCCCCCGCTCGCAGGGGAGGGGCGGTGTTGAGTACACATCATTACTCCCCTCTCCCCCGCGTGGGAGAGGGGCCGGGGGAGAGGGAGAGGGTGCAGCGTATCTGCTCCAATACACCCTCCAACTGTTGCATGACGTCGTTGTTCCAGAAGCGCAGCACCGTATAGTCCTGGTTGCGCAACCACGCATCCCGATGCCGGTCATAGGCTACCTGTTCGCTATGTTGGCCGCCGTCAAGCTCGATAATTAGCCGATGCTCCAGGCACACAAAATCCACAATGTAGCGGCCTATTGGCTTTTGCCGCTTGAATTTCAGACCCATGAAGCGATGCGCCCGCAGGTGATACCACAGCCGTTGCTCGGCTTCAGTCTGGTTACTGCGCAAGGCTTTAGCGTTGTTTGGCGTTCTCCCTCTCCCCAATTACCCTCTCCCCCAGCCCCCCGCTCGCGGGGGAGGGGAGTATTTATTGGAATAAGGGCTTCACTCATCAGGGGTGACGGCTACATCAGGCACGCTGCAGAATAGTTCATCGGTAAAACCGAATAGACGCAAATCCTTGATACGGCGCGGGTAGAGTATGCCGTCCAGGTGATCGCACTCGTGTTGCACGACGCGCGCGTGGAAGCCATGCGCCTCGCGTTCAAAGCGCTCTCCCTGCCGGTCGTAACCCACATAGCGCAGATGCGTGTAGCGCTCGACCAGGCCGCGCATGCCGGGCACGCTCAAACAACCTTCCCACATCTCGTCGGTCTCGTCGCCCAGAATTTCGATTTCCGGGTTGATGAGTATCGTGGTGGGCACGGGCTCGGCATCAGGGTAGCGCGGATTCTTGTCCACGCCGAAGATCACCACGCGCAGGCTGACGCCGATTTGCGGCGCGGCCAGCCCTGCGCCGTTTTGCGCCGCCATGGTGTCGAACATGTCCGCGATCAAGGCGTCGAGTTGCGGCGTATTGAATTCCGTGACGGGCGCCGCCTTCTGCAACAGCAACGGGTGACCCATGCGCAGTACCTGTCTTACCGCCATATCAGATGAGCGGTATGGTGTGTTCCAGCAACAGACGCACCTTGTCCATACCGGCCTTGATATGCCGTTCGATGTCATGCATGGAGATATCGCCGGGACCGCGGCCCGCCGCCATGTTCACCACCAGCGCGCAGGTAGCGTAGTCCAGCTCGAGCTCGCGCGCGAGCGCGGTCTCGGGCATCCCGGTCATACCCACGATGTCGCAGCCATCGCGTTCCATGCGATCAATTTCGGCGGCGGTCTCCAGACGCGGGCCGGGCGTGGCCCCGTATACCGCGCGGTCGCTGTAGGCAAGTTTGGCCTTGTTGCAACTTTCGATCAGCGCCTTGCGCACGCTTTCGCTGTAAGGATGCGTGAAGTCAATGTGCTTGACGCCGCTCTCCCTGCCTTCAAAAAAACTGTGGCAGCGGCCCCAGGTGTAATCCACGATTTGATGCGGAATGACCAGACTCTCCAGCACGAGATCGCTGCGTATGCCGCCCACCGCCGCCACCGCGATGATTTTTTGCACGCCGATCTGTTTTAACACCCACAGGTTGGCGCGGTAGTTGATCATGTGCGGCGGAATGGTGTGGCCCGGCCCATGACGCGGCAGAAATACCACTTTTTTGCCGGACAGCAGGCCGTGCGTGAGCGGCGCGGACGGCTCGCCGTAGGGGGTGTGCATCACCTCGCGGTGCGTGATCTTGAGATTTTTAAGCGAGGTGAGTCCGGTGCCGCCGATGATCGCGAGTTCCGACATTTAGCTTTGCTCCTTGACGGCGTAAATACCGGGCAGATTGCGCCAATACTCCTTGTAATCCATACCGTAGCCGAACACGTAGCGATCCGGCACGCTCAAGCCGGTAAAATCGGCGCACAGACCGTCTTTGCGTTCGCGCTGCTTGTCCACCAGCACCGCGCTGTACACGGAGCGCGCGCCGGCATTTTTGCAGTATTTGATCAGCGCGGCCAGCGTCACGCCTTCATCCAGGATGTCGTCTATCAATAATATCTCGCGGTTGGCCAGCGCATGGGTGGGCTTTACCATCCACTTCAATCTCCCGCCCTGCGTGTCACCCGCGTAGCGCGTGGCGTGCAGATAATCCATCTGCAACGGGAAGTCGAGGCGCGTAACCAGGCGCGCGGCGGCGATCATGCCGCCGGTCATCACGCACAATACCAGGGGGTCATGTCCCTTGAGCTTGACGCTGATCTCGGCCGCCATGCGCACGAGCGCCGCCTCCACCTGCTGTTCCGAATAAAGCAGATCGGCCTGATCGTAGACCTGCTGCGCTTCCTGGGTGGTGACGGGCATGGGATTCTCTTTGGGTGAAACTGGTAATTATATGAGGGGCAGCGTGCCCGTACCAGCGTCGGTGAAGGCAGCCAGCGCCTTCACCGCCTGCCGCCAAGCGGTGTTCTGGCGCAACGCGTCGCCATTCCAGACTCCACGCCCGTGCATGCGCGCCAGGCGCAGGTGCGCGACGGGATCGCTGTAGCCCTTCAGGCTCTCGATGACCTCGACCGCGCCGGCGCGTTGATTGCACACCAACACCATGTCGCAGCCCGCGCCGAGCGCCGCGCGCGCGCGCTCAGCGTAACCGCCCGCCGTGGTTGCGCCTTCCATGCTGAGATCGTCGCTGAAAATCACGCCCTGAAAATTGAGGCGCGCGCGCAGCACGTCTTTCAGCCAGAATGTTGAAAAACCGGCGGGCGCTTCATCCACGGCGGAGTAAATCACGTGCGCGGGCATGATGGCGGCAAGTCCGTAGCGAATCATGCGCTCGAACGGCACGATGTCTTCCGCATAAATATCTTCATAGGGTCGCTCATCCACCGGAATCGCGCTATGCGAGTCGGCGGCGCACCCTCCGTGGCCGGGAAAATGTTTGCCGGTCGCCGCCATGCCGGCGTGTTGCATGCCTGTCATATAGGAATGCGCCAAATCGGCCACCGTCTGCGGATCGCCATGAAAGGCGCGATCACCGATAACCGCGCTTAACCCACAATCTAGATCGAGCACCGGCGCGAAACTGAAATCCACGCCCACTGCGCGCAGTTCGCTCGCCATCACGAAGCCACACTGCTCGGCGAGCTGTTTGGCGCGCTTGCGTTTGGTGTCATAGATCTCACCCAGCCGCCGCACCGGAGGCAAGGCGGTAAATCCCTCGCGGAAGCGCTGCACGCGTCCGCCCTCGTGATCCACGCTAACCAGCAGACGCGGCTCGCGCAGGGCGTGAATCTCGCCGGTGAGCGCGGCGACCTGATCGGGGGAGTGATAGTTGCGCGTGAACAGAATCACGCCGCCCACCGCCGGGTGACGCAACAGGTCGCGTTCTTCGGCGCTCAACTCCAGGCCGTTCAAATCCAGCATCACGGGACCTAATGACATGC
>JBCKVB010000044.1:0-9566 GCA_038924245.1 Gammaproteobacteria bacterium
TCAGCCAGGCTGACAATAAATCTTTGTCTTACAAAGACTATTTTATAATAGTGGCGATTCGCGCCGGCTCAATAGCCAACCGCTTTACTGTGGTATTAATATCCTCTCCGCAGTACGTTTCCAAGACTATACTTTGTAAGTATCTCAAAAATGAACGAAATATGCAAAAACTATCCCCTCAAAGCCGTATTGTGACGGTTGAGGAGGGCTCGGAAGGGCAGCGTCTGGACAATTTCCTGTTCTCGCGCCTGAAGGGGGTGCCGAAAAGTCATGTCTACCGTATCTTACGCACCGGACAGGTGCGGGTCAACGGCCGCCGCATCAAACCTGACTACCGGGTGGAGCCGGGCGACGAAATCCGCCTGCCGCCGGTAAGGCAAGGGGAGGAGCGCGCGCCGGAAGCGCCGGGCAGCTGCCTGCAGGCGCTGATCCGGGAGGCGGTGTTGTATGAAGACGACAGCCTGCTGATACTCAATAAGCCGCCCGGCATTGCCGTTCACGCCGGCAGTGGGCTTAACCACGGGGTGATTGAAATCCTGCGCGCGTTGCGCCCGCAACAGCCGTTTATCGAACTCGCGCACCGGCTGGACCGGGAAACGTCCGGTTGCCTGTTGATCGCCAAGACCCGTCCCATGCTCAAGGCCCTGCACGACCTGTTGCGCCAGGGCGAGATCGGCAAGCACTACCTAGCGCTGGTCAAGGGGCGCTGGCGCGGCGGCGCGCGCGGCGTCACCGCGGCGCTGGAAAAACAGTCCCCGCGCACCGGGCAACGCAAGGTGCAGGTAAGCGATGCAGGCAAGGCCGCCGCGACACAGTTCGCGCCGCGCCAGATTTATCGTGACGTGAGCCTGATGGAGGTCACGCTCGACACCGGGCGCACGCATCAGATACGCGTCCATGCCGCGCACATCGAGCACCCGCTGGCCGGAGACGATAAATACGGCGACTGGGAGTTCAACCGGCGCATGAAGGCGCAGGGCCTGAAGAGACTGTTCCTGCACGCGCACCGGCTTGCTTTCACCTTGCCCGGCGGGCGCAAGATTGCGCTCACCGCGCCGCTGCCGGACGATTTACAACAGATTTTGGACAGGCTGGAAATGGTGTGACAGACATACGCAGATTTGAGCTGCTGGTATTCGACTGGGACGGCACCCTGATGGACTCCGAGGCGCACATCGTCTCCTGCATCGAGGCGGCATTGCGGGATGCCGGTGCGCCCGCGGTGGCGCGCGATGGCATACGCAACATCATCGGTCTCGGTTTACAAGAGGCGATTCAGACCCTCGTGCCGCACGCCGATGAACGCCTGCGCGACGCGATCACGCAACATTACCGCGCGCATTTTCTGTCCGGCGCACGCGCAGCGCCGGTGTTATTTGAAGGCGTTGCGGAGATGCTGCACCAACTGCACCGGCAAGGTTATCTGCTCGCGGTGGCGACCGGCAAGGGGCGGCAGGGCTTGAACCACGTGCTGGCGCAAAGCGGATTGCAGGATTTATTTCATAGCACGCGCACTGTGGATGAAGCGCGCTCCAAGCCGCATCCGCAAATGCTGCATGACATCATGTCCGCGCTGGGCGCCGCGCCGCGCGACACCTTGATGATAGGCGATACCGAATATGATCTGCTCATGGCGCATAATGCGGGCGCGCACGCGCTGGCGGTGAGCGGCGGCGCGCATGAGCGCGAGCGCCTGTTGCAGTGCAATCCGCTCGGCTGCCTGGATCGCGTGACGGAATTGATCCGCTGGCTGCATCCGCCTGACTATGCAATAGCCCCCTGAGGGCGTATTATTTATCCAATATCATCTTTATCGAGCGACGTTCCATGAGCGAACAAAATCAAACCCCTTCTTCCGAAAACGCAGGCATGAACGCCTGGGAGCGCACCACGCTGCAAAAGCTGATCTTCTCCGCGCATGATGAGCAGCGGCGCGCGCGGCGCTGGGGCATTTTCTTTAAAACCCTGTTGTTCGTCTACCTGTTTTCGCTGCTGTTTATTTATCTTCCCAAGGACATTACCGAAGCGGGAGTGGGCGGCAAGCATACCGCGGTGGTTAAAATTGACGGCGTGATCGCGGAAGATCATGAAGCGAACGCGGATAACATTATCGGCGGCCTGCGCGCGGCCTTCGAAAACAAGGGCACCAAAGGCGTGATTCTGCGCATCAACAGCCCGGGCGGCAGCCCGGTGCAGGCGGGCTATATCAACGACGAAATCGCGCGTCTGCGCGCCAAGCATCCCAACATTCCCGTGTATGCGGTCATCACCGACATCTGCGCCTCCGGCGGTTATTACGTCGCCGCCGCGGCGGACAAGATATACGCTGACAAGGCCAGTCTGGTCGGCTCCATTGGCGTGCTCATGGACGGCTTCGGCTTTGTCGGCGCCATGGATAAACTCGGCGTCGAGCGGCGCTTGCTCACGGCGGGTGAAAGCAAGGGATTTCTTGATCCCTTCTCGCCTGAAAAACCGGAAGATGTGGCGCATGTGAAGACACTGTTGAAAAACATTCACGACCAATTCATCGAGGTCGTCAAAAAAGGCCGCGGTGACCGGATCAAGGAGGGCGCGGATTTGTACAGCGGACTCATCTGGTCCGGCGAGCAAAGCGTGGCATTGGGCTTGGTGGATGCGCTCGGCAGCAGCAGCTACGTCGCGCGTGAGGTCATCGGCGCGGAAAAGATCGTGGACTTCACCCCGCGCCCGGACTACTTCGGCCAGCTCGCCGAACGCATCGGCATGGCGATGTCCAAGACTCTCTTTTCCGCCGCATCCGGCAGCCCGCAGTTACGTTAGAAATCGTAGCCTGGGCGAAGCGCAGCGTAACCCATGGATCGGACTTGATTGAGCCGCCTATTAAGAGCGAGAGTGTGCAGCCATGGATAATAAATCCCGGATTCCGTCACCTTTGATCCAGGCTACCCCGCCTGCCGCGCCGAAAAAGAACAGTTACGCGCGCGAAGAGCTGCTGCAATGCGCCTCCGGCCAATTGTTCGGTCCCGGCAACGCGCAACTGCCCGCGCCGCCCATGCTCATGTTTGACCGGATTGTACAGGTCGGCGAAGACGGCGGCGCTCACGGCAAAGGCCAGATCATCGCCGAGCTGGATATCACGCCCGGCCTGTGGTTTTTTGACTGTCACTTTGCCGGCGATCCGGTCATGCCGGGCTGCCTGGGGCTGGACGCGATGTGGCAGTTGCTGGGATTTTATCTGGCATGGATGGGCGGCCCCGGCCACGGCCGCGCGCTCGGCGCGGGCGAGGTGAAATTCACCGGGCAGGTGACGCCGCGCAACCATCTGGTTACTTATAACGTGGACATCAAGCGCCTCATTATGCGCAAGCTCGTCATGGGCATCGCCGACGCCTCCATGACGGTGGATGGCCGCCTGATCTATTCGGCCTCCGACCTGCGCGTCGGGCTGTTCACCTCCACGGATAATTTTTGAAGGAAGAATATTGATGCGCCGCGTGGTCGTGACAGGCATGGGGATCGTCTCCAGCATCGGCAACAACAAACAGGAAGTGCTGGAATCACTGCGCCAGGGGCGTTCCGGCATCGAATTCCACCAGGAATACGCGGATCTCGGTTTCCGCACCGCCGTCCATGGCCCGATCCGCCTCAATCCCGAGGAGCTCATAGATCGCAAGATCAAGCGCTTCATGGGCGACAGCGCCGCCTTCAATTACCTGGCGATGCGCGAGGCGATAGCAGACGCGGCGCTGACGCCGGAGCAAATTTCCCACCCCCGCGCCGGACTGATCGTTGGCTCCGGCGGCGCCTCGACCGCGAACGTATCGCTCGCGATAGACACCCTGCGCGCCAAGGGCCTGCGCAAGGTGGGC
The DNA here is from genome assembly GCA_038924245.1 of Gammaproteobacteria bacterium. Lineage (GTDB taxonomy): Bacteria > Pseudomonadota > Gammaproteobacteria > SURF-13 > SURF-13 > SURF-13. The sequence goes on from JBCKVB010000044.1 coordinate 3,849, forward strand.
CCCTATATGGTGACGCGCACCATGTCGAGCACCAACGCCGCGTGCCTGTCCACCGCCTTTCAGATCAAGGGCGTGGCGTACTCGATCAGCTCCGCCTGCGCCACCAGCGGACACTGCATCGGCCACGGCGCGGAGTTGATCCAGATGGGCAAACAGGACCTGGTGTTCGCCGGCGGCGGCGAGGAAGTGCATTGGACCATGACCCTGCTGTTCGACGCCATGGGCGCGCTGTCTTCCAAATACAATGACACGCCGCAGACCGCATCGCGCGCCTATGACACCGCGCGCGACGGCTTTGTCATCTCCGGCGGCGGCGGGGTGCTGGTGCTGGAGGAACTCGAACACGCGCGCGCGCGCGGCGCGAAAATTTACGCCGAACTCGTCGGCTACGGCGCCACCTCGGACGGCGCGGACATGGTGCAGCCCTCCGGCGACGGCGCGGTGCGCTGCATGCGCCAGGCGCTGCAAACGGTGCAAGGTCCCGTGGACTATATTAACACCCACGGCACCAGCACGCCCGCGGGCGACATCACCGAACTCGGGGCAATCAAGACGGTCTTTGGAAACGACATCCCGGCCATCAGCTCCACCAAATCCCTGACCGGCCACGCGCTCGGCGCCGCCGGTGTGAACGAGGCGATCTATTCGCTGCTCATGCTGGAGCACAATTTTATCTGCGCCTCGGCCAATATCCAGACCCTCGATCCCGGCGCCGAAGGCTTTCCCATCGCACGCCAGCGCAGGGATAACGTGACGCTCAACACCGTGCTTTCCAACAGCTTCGGCTTCGGCGGTACCAACGCGTGTTTGGCGTTTAGCAAAAGCAGCCTGGGTGCAGCGCAGCGCAAGTGCAGCGATGGAAAATAAATCCCGGATTCCGCTACGCTTCATTGGGCTATACGCTTGCTGTCGCACGCCGAGGCAGCCCTGTAATCACGCTTGACGTTAATCACGTGTTGCGTTATCATTTGCCGTGATCAAGACGTTCAAGTGCGCTGACACTGAAGCCCTGTTCAACCGGCAACGGGTGCGCCGCTTCGTTAATATCGAGGCGGTGGCGCGACGCAAACTGGAGCAGTTGAGCCAAGCGGAGCGACTGGATGATCTGCGCGTTCCGCCCGGCAATCGCCTGGAAGCGTTGAAAGGCGTACGCAAAGGACAGCACAGTATTCGCGTGAACGAGCAGTTCCGTGTGTGTTTTCGCTGGACGAAGGGCGGCGCAGAAGATGTCGAGATCGTTGACTACCATTGACGGAGAAACGCCATGCGCAAACTTGCCCCCATCACCCCTGGCGAAATCCTCCTGGAGGAATTCCTGAAGCCTATGGGTATCACACAGTACCGGCTTGCCAAGGAGATCGTTGTACCCGCGCAGCGTATCGGCGAGATAGTCGCAGGGAAGCGCGCCATCACGGCGGATACTGATCTTCGCCTGTGCCGGTTCCTCGGCCTTTCGGACGGCTACTGGCTGCGCGGACAGGTGCGCTATGACACCGAAGTGGCCAAAGACGCGCTCGCCAAGACGCTGGCGAAAATCAAGCCGTGGACGAGCGTGGAGGCTCATTCAGGCATCCATGCCCAACAAGGCGCTTGCAGCGGATCGGCCATAAGGCCGGCTGGCCGCTGAGCTTTATTCGGTGAGGCTGCAAGCAAAAGTAAAAGCAGTTTGAGTTTGTGCAAAACCCGCCGCATTTAACTGTTAGAATGCGCGCCTCGCTTCCAGTGTGCTTCTATGCCGCTCATCACTTTCGACAACGCCACGCTCGCTTACGGTCTTCATCCGCTGCTGACATCCGTGGGGCTGACGCTTGACGCCGGGGAGCGGGCCGGTCTGATCGGGCGTAACGGCGGCGGCAAGAGCAGTTTGCTGAAGGTCATCGCCGGTGAAGTCAAGCTGGACGACGGTGTGGTCTGGCGCGCGCCGAACCTCACTGTGGGTTACGTTGCGCAGGAGCCGCTGCTGGACCCGGCGCACACGGTGTTCGATGCCGTGGCGCAGGGGTTGGGGAAGTTGACGCAGGTGATCGCGGAGTACCATCGCATCTCCCTACAATTATCCCATCACACAGGTGACGCGCAGGTATTGACGCAGCGTCCCGCTGACTTGCAGCACTACATGGACGATCATGACGGCTGGCGCGCGGCGAACCGCATTGAAGCCGCGATAGAAAAACTGTCGTTGCAAGCCGACCTGCCCATCCACACCCTTTCCGGCGGTCAGAAAAAGCGCGTGGCCCTGGCGCGCGCACTGGTGTCGGAGCCGCAACTGCTCCTCCTCGACGAGCCCACCAACCATCTGGATATTGCAGCCATCACCTGGCTGGAGGGGTTGTTGAACGGATTTGCGGGCGCGCTGCTGTTTGTCACCCACGACCGACGCTTTCTCGACGCCGTGGCCACGCGCATCATGGAGCTGGATCGCGGCCGTCTGCAAAATTATCCCGGCAACTACGCGACGTACCTGCAACGCAAGCAGGAGCAGCTTGCCGTCGAAGCGGTCGAAAATGAGAAATTCGACAAGTTTCTGGCCCAGGAAGAGGTGTGGATACGCAGGGGTGTGCAGGCGCGGCGCACGCGCAACGAGGGGCGCGTGCGCCGTCTGGAAAGGCTGCGCAGCGAGCGCGCGCGGCGGCGCGAGCGCGTGGGGCAGGTCAACTTCACCGTTGACAGTGGCGACCGTTCCGGCAAGCTGGTGGCGGAGCTGGAGCACGTGTCCAAGGGATTTGGCGAACAGGTGCTGGTGCGCGATTTTTCCTGCCGCATCCAGCGCGGCGACCGCGTCGGCCTGATCGGGCCGAATGGCGCGGGCAAAACCACCCTGCTCAAGCTCATCCTGGGCGAATTGACGCCGGACAGCGGCAGTGTGCAACTGGGCACGAAGCTGTCCGTGGCCTACTTTGACCAGCTGCGCGAGGCGCTCGACGACAACGCCTCGCTGGTTGATGTCATCAATCAGGGGGCGGATTTCGTCGAGATCGGCAGCGAGAAGAAGCACATCATCGGTTACCTGGAGGATTTTCTTTTTGCGCCGGAACGCGCGCGCGCCAAGGTGAGTACCTTGAGCGGCGGTGAGCGCAATCGTTTGCTGCTGGCGCGATTGTTTACCCGTCCGTCCAACGTGCTGGTGCTGGATGAGCCCACCAATGATCTGGACATCGAGACGCTGGAACTGCTGGAGGCGCTGTTGCAAGAGTACGCGGGCACGGTGTTTCTGGTGAGCCATGACCGCGCCTTTCTCGACAACGTAGTAACGCAGGTGATTGCGTTTGAGGGTGACGGCAAACTCACGGAGTGCGCCGGCGGTTACGAGGACTGGTTGCGCTACCTCAGCGCGCGCAGCCGGACTGCACCGTCAATAGTGAAGGCGGCCGGTGACAAGGCCGTAGCGAGACCCAAACCGCAGGCGCGTAAAAAGTTGAACTACAACGAAGCGCGTGAGCTGGGGTCGCTACCCGCGCAGATCGAGGCACTGGAAAAAGAGCAGGGCGAGATCACGGCAAAGCTGGGCGATACCGCACTCTACCGCGGCGAGCCGGATAAGGCTAAAATCTTGCAGACGCGCTACGGCGCAATCGAGAAAGAACTGTTGACGCACCTGGCGCGCTGGGAGGCGTTGGAGGCGAAGCAGTCCTGAGCTTGAGCCTGAGTCAAATCAAGCGCACGCCTTCGCGTTCCAGCATGTGTGCCAACCTAATCAAAGGCAAACCCATCAGGGCGGTGGGGTCGTCGCCGGAGTATTTTTCGCACAGCGCCACACCCAGGCCCTCGGACTTGAAACTCAACGCGCAGTGGTAGGGCTGTTCGAGGCGTAAATAATTTTCAATCTGTTCATCGGTCAGAGTGCGAAACACCACGCTGTAGGGCACGGTTTCAAGCTGGATGTGTTGCGTCGCGCTGTTCAGTAGGCATAGTGCGGTGAGAAACGTCACGCTCTTTCCCGATGCATGGCGCAACTGGCGCACGGCGTCAGCGTGACCGGCCGGCTTGCCCAGGATTTCGTTGCCGATCACTCCCACCTGGTCGGCGCCGATGATGAGACTGGCGGGATACGCTTGCGCCACCGCCTCGGCCTTGGCGCGCGCGAGGCGCTCGACCATCGCCGGCGGGGGTTCTCCCGGCAAAGGCGTTTCGTCCACGTGAGAGGGGGTTACCTGAAAGACCAGGCCCAATCTTTCCAGTAATAACTTGCGCGCGGGCGAGGTGGAGGCGAGGATGAGCGGTTTCATGTGCGCGGACGGATGGGTGGAAACGCGGCTTTACTTTGACAATTAATGCATTGAATTATATCATATACGGTTAATGTCTGAGCGGCTGCCACTGTGGGTGGATCTGGTGCGTTGTGCCGAGACAGGGAGAAGGCTTACGGGCGAGCTGCCATTGTCCGGGATGACGCGCCTTCTACCCCTATTGCATGATGCCGCCGGCTCTGTTTGGCTGGATTTTCAGTGCGACAGGGGTGATCTGAAGGTGGCGTATGTGCGCGGTGAAATCCGCGCCCAGTTGCGCTTGCAGTGCCAGCGCTGTTTGCAGCCGTTTGATTATCCCATGCGGGTGAAGTGCGCGCTGGGGTTGGTGACCGACGAGGCGCAGGCCGATAACCTGCAGGGCGACTACGAGCCGTTTCTGGTCACTGCACAGAACATGCCGCTGGCGGCGATCGTGGAGGATGAGTTGCTGCTGGCGCTGCCCGTCGTGCCGGTGCATCAGGAAGGCGAGTGTCCCGTGCCCGCCCAAAGTGCAGGCGCGCAAGCCTCGAAGCCGAACCCGTTTGCGGTGCTGAGTCAGTTGAAGACTAAAGCAAAGTAACGATAGTGAATCATACATAGTGCCAGAAATCGTAGCGAGCGGATTTCAGGCGGGGGCGGCGGAGCGCAGGAACCGGAGTGTACATAGAAGTACACGAGGATTCCGTGCACCGCACGCACCCGCATCAAATCCGCGCAGTAGATTTATGGCACTATGTATATATTGAAGCACAGCAGGGAGATTACCCATGGCCGTACAAAAAAGCCGTAAAACCCCCTCCAAGCGCGGCATGCGCCGCGCGCACGATGCGCTGACCGGGCCGACGCTGTCGGTGGAGCCCAAAACCGGTGAGACGCATTTGCGTCACCACATCAGCCCCAGCGGTTACTACCGGGGCCGTAAAGTCATCGCCGGGCGCGGCGAATAATCCGCCACCGCGTTCGCGGCGGTTTCCCGTTTTATGTCAGTCGCTCCCGGCGTCCTGCCTCCCGCGACACTAGCACGTCCCTGTGCGTCGCAGGCCATCACCATTGCGCTGGACGCCATGGGCGGTGACCACGGCGCGCACGTGGTCGTGCCCGCCGCGCTTGCCGCGCTGAAGCAGTCGCCTGACCTGCATCTCATACTGGTAGGCGACGAGCAGGCCGTGCATGACGAGCTGCATCGGCATCACGCCTGCGTGGGCGAGCGCCTGAGCCTGCGTCACGCCTCGCAGCAGGTTGGCATGGACGAGCCCGCCGCGCAGGCGCTGCGCGGCAAAAAGGATTCCTCCATGCGCGTGGCGATAGACCTGGTGAAGCAGGGCGGAGCGCAGGCCTGCGTGAGCGCGGGCAACACCGGCGCGCTCATGGCGACCGCGCGCTTCGTGTTGAAGACCTTGCCCGGCGTGGATCGCCCCGCCATTATTTGCGCCCTGCCCACCATCCACGGGCACACCCATATGCTCGATCTCGGCGCGAACAGCGAGTGCAG
>JBCKVB010000045.1:0-8583 GCA_038924245.1 Gammaproteobacteria bacterium
TCCAGGCGCACGGCGGGTTGCGCGCGGGGTGTCATGCACACTACGGCGGATTCGACTTTGGGCGGCGGGCTGAACGCGCCCGCGCCAACGGTGAACAGTTTTTCCATCTCGCAGCGGTATTGCAGCATGACGCTCAAGCGCCCATAGTCTTTGCCGCCGGGCGCCGCCACCATGCGCTGTACCACCTCTTTTTGTAGCATGAAGTGCATGTCTTGTATTGCCTGCACCTGACTGAGCAGGTGAAACAATAACGGAGTGGAGATGTTATACGGCAGGTTGCCGACGATGCGCAGGCGCTCGCCTTTTTTGACCAGTGTGGTGAAATCAAAGCGCAGCGCATCGGCTTGATGGATGCGCAATTCACCCAATCCGGCGTACTGCCGCTCGAGCAACGGGATCAGGTCACGATCCAGTTCAACCACATCCAGCGCGCCCACGGCGGCGAGCAGCGGACGGGTAAGCGCGCCACGCCCCGGCCCGATCTCTACCAGGTGATCGCCTGGCTGCGGATGAAGCGCCGCGACGATACGCTGAATGACTGTCTGGTCATGCAGAAAGTGTTGCCCAAAGCGTTTGCGCGCGGAAGGCATTCAGCACCGTGACAGCATATCCAGCGCAACGCGCAGCGCGGCCTCCAGGCTACCGCTTTGCGCCTGGCCGGTTCCCGCAAGCTCCAGCGCCGTGCCGTGATCCACCGAGGTGCGGATGATGGGCAAGCCCAGCGTGATGTTCACCGCCTTGCCGAAGCCCTGATATTTCAGCACCGGCAGACCCTGATCGTGGTACATGGCGAGCACGGCGTCGGCGTCATTTAAATATTTCGGGGTGAACAGCGTGTCGGCGGGGAGCGGGCCGGTCAGGCTCATGCCCTCGCCGCGCAGTTGTTGCAGCACGGGCTCGATCACCTCAACTTCTTCACGTCCCAGGTGTCCGCCTTCACCGGCGTGTGGATTGAGGCCGCACACCAGGATGCGCGGGTTGGCGATGCCGAAGCGCGTTTGCAGGTCATGATGCAGCACGCGCAGCACGGCATGGAGACGTGGGGCGGTGACGGCCGCGCTGACTTCGCGTAACGGTAAATGCGTGGTGACGAGCGCCACGCGCAATGCGCCGGACATCAGCATCATCACCGGCCGCGCGCTGTGCGTGAGTTCGGCGAGAAACTCGGTGTGGCCGGTGAAGGGCAGCCCCGCGTCGTTAATCACGCCCTTGTGCACCGGGCCGGTGACCAGCGCGTCAAACGTGCCGTCGAGACAGCCGTTCACGACCTGACGCAAGGTTTCCAGCACGTAAGGCGCGTTGGCCTTATCCGGCCTGCTGGGAATGGCCTCCCGCGCCAGCGCGACCGGCATAACCTTGATGACGCCGGGTGCGGCGGCGGTGCGCGCGGCACGGGGGTCGAATATCTCCACGCGCAGCGGCAACTTCAACAGCCGCGCGCGCTGTTCCAGCAGCGTGGGGTCGCACACGGCGACGAGTTCGGCGGGGAAGGCCCGCTGCGCGATTTGCGCGCACAGGTCGGGGCCGATGCCGGCGGGCTCTCCAGGGGTGAGGGCGAGGCGGGGGATCATTTGTTTACTAAGTAGCAAGTGGCAAGTAGAACAGGGGATCACTCTACTTGAAGACGTTTTATCTTGCTACTTTATATTTGCCACTTACTACTCTTCTTCTGTCTTGTATTCCACATACGCCTCGTCGCGCAGGGCGCGCAGCCAGGCATGGGTTTGCTCCTCGATCTTGCGGTTGCGGATCGCCTCGCGCGCCTTGGAGCGGTTGAATTCCTGGGTGCTGTCGTGTTCGCGCCGGTCCTGCACCTGCACGATGTGCCAGCCGAACTGAGTCTGGAACGGCGCGCTCACCTCGCCCGGCTTGAGGCCGTTCATCACTTCTTCGAACTGCGTGTCCACGTCACCGGGGCTTACCCAACTCAGGCTGCCGCCGTTGACGGCGGTGGCGGGATCCCCGGAATGGGAGGTGGCGAGGGCGGCGAAATCATCGCCGCCCTCGATGCGCTGCTTGAGCTGCTGTAAACGCAGTTGCGCATCGTTGTCGGAGGTGATCTCATTGGTGCGAATCAGGATATGCCGCGCCTGGGTCTGCTGAACGACGTGCGCGACTTCGCCGCGCTTTTCGACCAGCTTAATGATGTGAAAACCACTCGGGCTGCGCAGAGGTTCGCTGATGTCACCGGCTTGCATTTTCAGCGCCAGGTCCGCGAACAGGGTGGGCAATTGTGAGGCGGGGCGCCAGCCAAGATCGCCGCCTTGCAGCGCCTGCTGGTCGTCCGAGATGGCGACGGCGGTTTCGCTGAAGTCCGCGCCGGCGCGCAGCTTTTTCAGCACCTCGGCGGCTTTTTGTCGCGCCTTGTCAATTTGCTCCGGGCTGGCCGCCTCCGGCAGCGCGATCAGAATCTGCGCCACATGATATTCTTCCGCTCCAGCCGCGCCCTGGCGTTGCCGGTTGGAGAGAAAATTGTCCACCTCCTGCTCGGTGACGGTGACGCGGCTGTCCACCTGGCGCTGGCGCAGGCGGTTCATAATGATTTCCTCGCGGATGCGCTCGCGGAACGCGGGGAAGCTGAAGCCGTCCTTCTCCAGCACGTCCCGGAAGTCCGCCAGCGACAGTTTGTTCTGCTGCGCGATGGTGCTGATGGCGCGGTTGAGCGTGTCATCGTCCACGCGGATGCCGGTGCTGCCGGCCAGTTGCAGTTGCAGGCGTTTGAGGATCAGGCGTTCCAGCACCTGTTTGTTGAGCATATCCGCAGGCGGCAGGGCGGTGTTTTGCTGACGCAGTTGCGCGCTGATGGTGGCGGTCTCGGCCTTCAACTCGCTTTGCGTGATGACGTCGTCATTGACCACCGCCAGCACATGATCCAGTTCCATGATGGGCGCGCGCTCGGCCGCCGGTGCGGCGGCGAAGGCGCATGATAAAGCGAAAAGAAGAGTGAACTGTAACGGCTTCATGCGCACGGCCGAGCGGGATTACCGCTGGTTAGGTGACAGGGTGTCGAGCAGGCTGGAGAGGCCCTTCTTGTATCCTTTGTGGCCAACGCTGGACAAGCCCTTTAGTTCCAGTTGCAGCAGGATGGCGTTATTGATGTCGAACGCGGTATTGTTGCGGAAGTGCCGCACGGCGAGGCGCACCGTCCAGCAGCAGGTGTCGTACTCCACGCCGCCCAGCGCCTCCAGCGTGCGGTGGTCCGTGAGCGAGTAATTCCAGCGCGCCACCGCGTTCCACTGCCGTTCCCCGTTGCGCGCCAGCGGCCACAGCGCGGAGACATCGGTCTGCTCCAGCGAGTCCAGCGAGTCGCGCTGGTAGCGGTAGGATAGATTGAGCATGCGGTATTTGTCCGGATTATAACTCAACCCAAAGGTGGCTCTGTCGAAATGGTCGGTTTGACTGTTCAGCACCACGCCGGCATTGGCGCGCCAGTGTTGGACGAGTTCGGCGGAGGAAAGTTCCCCGACGATGTGCGAGGTGACCGCGCGTTCCACATTGCCGCCCGGGAGCGTAACCTCGCGATCGCGGAAGTAGTGAATCTGCCCGACACCGGCGCGCAACAATTCCGCGCCGCTTGCTTCATTCAATAGGCGTGAGGTCAGCGCGTAAGTCACCTGATTGGCGTCGCCCACGCGATCCGCGCCGCTGAAGCGGTTGTTCTGAAACAGATTGGACAGGATGCTCATGTCCAGCGCGCCGCTGTCGAAGTTGGGGAGAGCGGCCTGGTTGCGGTACGGCACGTACAGATAATACACGCGCGGCTCCAGGGTGTGGATGATCGGTGTGTCGCCCCAGTTCGTATTGCGCTCGAAAAATACGCCGCTGTCGAGACTCGCGATCGGCACCGTGCGTGAGGCGTTGCTGTCCGGGTTGTCGAGGGCATACTGTGTATGGCGCAGGCTTACGCTGGGCGTGAGGTAGGCGGCGCGCGTGCTGAGCGGCAACGTAACGCCCGGCTGCAGGTCAATGCGGTCGGCGATGACGCTGCTCGCGCGGTCAAAGCGCACGTATTCGCCCTTCAGCGAATAGTTGGGCCCGTACGCCTGACTGGGCAGATTCCCTGTGAACAGCAATTGCGGCAGACGCTGATAGGGTCGTAAATCGGGATCGAGCGTCTGATCCAACGTCTGATAGCCCTGCAAACGTCCGGTCGCCGTCCACAAGTCGCCGCGATAGGTCATCTCGCCCAGGCGTTCCAAATGGGTGATGCTGGCGGTTTTCAGGTCATCGCCCAACTCCTCGAAATAATTGGGATCCGAGAGGTAATTGAAATTGATGTTGCTGGTCAGCCGGTTTCCGTAATGGCCCTGATCCTTGAACGAGAACAGGCTGCGGTCTTGTCCGCTGATCTTGTCATCGGCCAGGTAGCCCAACTCCAATTTGCCCTGATTGGTGGGATAGAGATAGCGGAACTCGCCCAGCAGTTGCTGGCCGCGGCGCGTGGTGTTGCGCAGCGCGAGGGTGGCGTCGAGGTTGGGGGCGAGATTGAAATAGTAGGGGATGCGGATGTCCGTGCCGACTTCGTTGCTGGTGCCGAAGCTGGGGGTGAGAAAGCCCGATTTGCGCCGATCATCGAGCGGAAAGCTCATGTACGGGCTGTAGAAGATCGGCACGCCTTTGAAGCCGACCCAGACGTTGCGCGCCGTGCCCACGCCTTCTTTATGATCCAGCTTGATGTCGCTGGAGTGCAGCAGCCAGTCCTCCTTGCCCGGGTTACAAGTGGTATAAGTCGCGCCCTTGAGCCGGGTGTGATCCGGTCCTTCCAGCAACAGCGTATCGGCCTTGCCGTGCGCATGCTTCTCGGCGATGCGGTAACGCGCGTTGTCCGCCTGGCCCTCGCGCGTATCGAGATTAAAGAATGCGGAGTCCGCGTCCACCCCCAGGCCGCTCTGCGTGTAACGCACGTTGCCCTCGGCTTCCACGGTGGCATCGGAGCGGTTGTACCGGGCGCGGTCAGAATAAAGTTCCTGATCCGCGCGGCGCACTTCCACGTCGCCGCTGAAATTGAATATCTCCTTGCCCAGCACCTCGCTTTGATCCGCGCTCAGATGGGTTTCGGCCTGCTCCAGCTCTTCCGCCGAGTAGCGGCGCACGGTGGGCGCATGATCACCGGGTTCACCGCACAGCGCCCACTCGGTATCGCCCAGCCCGGCGCCCTGCGCGGGCGAGCAGCCGATCACGATCAACAAGCCGATCAAGCCTGGATTCAGCAGTGAGTGGTTTTTGTGGCGCATTCCGGCTCTTTTTCTGATAAACCCGCTTAAAATGGCATAAAATGATTCGCTAATCAATACTTTTGCCGGTAAAACACCCGCCCGCCCCTGATAACACGCCATGCCGGAACGTTTAGAACAACTGCAACGCTGGCTCACGCATGATATGCGTATCCCCCGCTTCAACATCGCCCCCGCCTCCAGCGACGCGAGCTTCCGGCGCTACTTCCGCGTGCGGTGGGACGGTCAAACGCGCATCGTCATGGACGCGCGCCCCGCGCAGGAGGATTGCCGGCCTTATATCTCCATCGCGCGCGCCATGCATGGGGCGGGGCTTAACGTACCGCAAGTGCTGGAAGCGGATCTCAAACAGGGGTTTCTGCTGCTGACCGATTTGGGCTCGGTTCAATATCTCGATGCGCTCAGCGACGCCACGGTGGAACGGCTCTATGGCGATGCGCTGGACGCGCTGCTGGTGCTGCAAGTCCATCCCGAGGTGGCGCTGCAGGCGCATCTGCCGCCGTATGACGAAGCCTTGCTGATGCGCGAGATGCATTTATTCCGTGACTGGCTGCTGGCTCAGCATTTGCAAATCAGCTTGAATGACGCGCAACGGCAAAGTCTGGAGCACACGTTTTCCCAGCTCGCGCGGAGCGCCTTGCAACAGCCGCAAGTGCCGGTGCACCGCGACTATCACTCGCGCAATTTGATGGTGACGGAGAACAACAACCCCGGCATTCTGGATTTTCAGGACGCGGTGCTCGGCCCCCTCACCTATGATCTGGTCTCGCTGCTGCGCGACTGTTACATCGCCTGGCCGGAGCGGCAGGTGTACGCGTGGGCGGAGCAGTACCGGCAGCGTGCGCTCGCCGCCGGGCTGTTGGCGCAGGATGACGCGGCACAGTTCACGCGCTGGTTTGACTGGATGGGCGTGCAGCGCCATCTCAAGGCGGCGGGCATCTTCGCGCGGCTCAATATCCGCGACGGCAAGCCGGGTTATCTCAAGGACATTCCGCGCACGCTCAATTACATTGTTGCGGCGAGCGCGCGTTATGCGGAATTGCAGGAGTTGCACGATTTACTGCGCGTGAGCGTCATACCCAAGCTGCAAGGTCTTCCCGCGTGAAGGCGCTGATACTCGCGGCGGGCAAGGGCGAACGCATGCGCCCGCTCACCGATCACACGCCCAAACCGCTGCTGCGCGCAGGCAGCGCCAGCCTGATCGAACATCGCATTCACGCCTTAGCGCGCGCGGGTTTTCATGACCTCATCATCAATCACGCGACGCACGGCGCACTGATCGAAACCGCGCTGGGCGATGGCAGTCGTTACAACGTGCGCATCCGCTATGCGGCGGAGGGCGCCGAGCCGCTGGAGACCGGCGGCGGGATTTTTAACGCACTGCCGCTGCTGGGCGAGGAGCCCTTTGCCGTCGTCAACGCCGACATCTGGAGTGATTATCCCCTCGACCGCTTGCCGCGCGCGCCGGATGGCCTGGCCCACCTGGTGCTGGTGGACAATCCGCTGCATCACCCGCAAGGAGATTTTGCCATCCATGAGGGGCGGGTGCGCGCGGAGGGCGAGGGCAAACTTACCTACAGCGGCATCGGCGTGTATCGCCCGGAATTGTTCGAGGGTTGCCAGCCCGGCAAGTTTCCGCTCGCGCCGCTGTTGCGCAAGGCGATGGTAGCGGGCCAGGTGACGGGCGAATATTATTCCGGCGCATGGTTCGACATCGGCACACCGGAGCGTCTGGCCGCGCTCGATGATTATTTAAAATCGCGCGCCTGATACCCGCGCTAATAACGTAAACGGTACCAGAGCATCCTCAGTTGCTCGCGTAGCGCGACGCGGCTGGATTGCAAAGCCCCTGCGTCCGGCAGCCATTGCAAGTGCGCGGGCAGGGCGGGGTCGCGCAGTGACAAAAAATGCGTGGGCGCGGGGATTACCGCGACGCCCGCGCGCTCGAAGGCCCATACCGAGCGCGCCATGTGCGTGGCGTGGGTGACGAGATAGGCTTTATTCATCTGATGCTGCGCGAGCAGGTCTTTGCTGAAGCGCGCGTTCTCCGCCGTGTTGCGGCTTTGATCTTCCAGCCACACCTCGGTGACGCCGAATTCCTTGAGCGCATCGCGCAGCAATACGGCCTCGGCATGGCGCTCGCCCATAGGCGATCCGCCGGAGACGATGATGGGCAAGCCGGTTTGATGCTGCAGCCGTGCTGCATAGCGCACGCGTTCCAGCGCCTCCATGCCGACCGTATCCATGCCGTATTCGGGCGCGCCGGAGTAACGCCCGCCGCCGAGCAGCACGATGGCTTGCGCGTTCTCCGCGTTGCTCACGTTGGAGGCTAACGCCGGATAGCTCTCCACCCATGCCAGCAGGCTCTGCGACACAAAGGGGGTGCTCAGTGCATACAGGCTGAGCAGCGCCGCGCCGAGCAGCGCAATGCCCGCGCGCTTGTGCCTGCGCAGCAGATAAAAGCCCAGCAGGAAAAGCAGCAGAATGCCGCCGGGCGGCAGCAAGAATGCCTCGATGCTGCGGGTGATGACGATCTCCATGGCGCAGGCCTCGCTGTATGTTAAAATTGCTCATTCTGACAGAGATATAAAGGAATATCATGCTCGAACTTGCTCCCCTCCACACGCGCATCAAGGATATGCAACAGCGCTTTGAAGTGCTACGGGGGTATCTTTGACTACGACCGGAAAACCGAGCGCCTGACGGAAGTAGAGCGCGAGCTGGCCGATCCGAAACTGTGGAGCAACGCGGAGCGCGCGCAGGAACTGGGGCGCGAGCGCACGCAGCTTGCGGCCATCGTAAGCACCCTGGGCGGCCTCGGCGCGCGGCTCAACGAAGCGCGCGAACTGCTGGAGCTGGCGGGGGAGGAGAACGACGCCGCGGCGGTGGAATCCGTGACCGGCGATCTCGCGCGCGCGGAGCAGGAACTGGCGGCGCTGGAATTTCAGCGCATGTTCTCCGGCAAGATGGACAGCGCCAACGCCTATCTGGATATTCAGTCCGGCTCCGGCGGCACCGAGGCGCAGGACTGGGCGCAAATGCTTCTGCGCATGTATCTGCGCTGGGGCGAGCGGCGCGGTTTCAACGTAGCAGTGATAGACGAGTCGCCGGGCGAAGTCGCGGGCATCAAGGGCGCCACCATCAGGTTCGAAGGGCCGTACGCGCACGGCTGGCTGCGCACCGAGAGTGGCGTGCATCGCCTGGTGCGCAAATCGCCGTTCGACTCCGGTAATCGCAGGCACACCTCGTTCGCCTCGGTGTTCGTTTATCCGGAGGTGGACGAGAGCGTGGAGATAGACATCAATCCCGCTGACCTGCGCATAGACACCTATCGCGCGAGCGGCGCGGG
>JBCKVB010000046.1:0-8185 GCA_038924245.1 Gammaproteobacteria bacterium
CTAGCTGAAGTATTGATATTTTATCCTACTTTTAGTAGTATAAAAACATATTACTTTATTGATGGGGTTGAACGCCATGCATGCCGAAAAGGTTTCCATCTCGCTTTCCGCCGATTTAGCGGAGTTTGTCGAGCATTACAAAACAGCCCATGCCTGCAAGAGTCGTTCGCAGGTTATCGAGACCGCGGTGGACCTGCTCAGGCAGCGTGAGCTGGAGCAAGCTTACCGTGCCGCCGCGCGGGAGCATGATACGGATTTTGACATAACAACCACGGATGGGTTGCGTCATGAAGCGTGGTGAGATTTATTATGCCGATCTCAGTCCGAGCGTGGGCTCGGAAATCAATAAACGCCGGCCAGTGTTGATCGTAAGCAATGACGCCAACAATAAAGCCTCGGCTACTTTGACTATTTTGCCCATTACTTCAAATGTGGAAAGGGTGTATCCATTCGAGGTGGCGCTGGCTAAAAAAGACAGCGGTCTGGCGAAGCCTTCCAAGGCGCAAGCGCAGCAAATTCGCACCATCTCAAAACAACGCATTAAGGGCAAGGCGCAAGGCCGCTTGAACAAAGCGACGCTGTTTCTTGTGGGTGCGGCCCTGAAATTACACCTGGCGCTTGATTAAGGAACTGATTAATCAGAGGTTCCTTAAAGCGTGGCGGATGCACCGTGTAACCGGACAGGATTATTCATTCCGGTGATAATTTCCTCTCGTTTCCGGCTGTGGCCCACACGCCTTTATCTATAACTTTATTATTCTGAAACACTATAAAGCTTTCCGTGCCGTAGTGGGGCAGTGGGCGCAGCAGTGCCTGCAACGCTTCATGATCAGCCGCCGAAACAATCACTAACGTCTTGTCGTTGGTTTGTCGCGCAGCCCATGCCTGAGCGGTGCCGCGCTCCTGCAGCACGGCGGGTTGGGCGGGCAGTTTGTGCCGCTTCAGGAACACAGCGACTTCTTGATGTGTGCCAATGACCAGCAACGGGGATGGTATTTCAGGCGTAGCCGCTTCGTCCCGGAAGCGCGGTGGATGGTCGAGCAGCTTGCCGGCGAGTTGCCGCGCCGTTTCGCGTAGCGAGGCATCCCGGGCGGGGATGACCGTCAGCGTGGCGGGATCGGTGATGATCTGGCGCAGTATCGGCGGCAGTTCCATGGAGTCGAGCCTGCGGAACAGTTTCAAATCCGGGTCAAGGGCCAAGGAGACCGGTTGTGCTGCGGATTTCAGAGTGTAATCTTGCTGCTCCTGGGTTAACTCAACGATGTGTTCCTCTTTTCCTTCAGCAGTCGTGATGACCAGCGGTACGCGCAGACGATAGGCAGGAGCCGGCTGGGCAAGGGTCACGGCAATCCGGTACGCGCCGTCTTGTTGCGTGAGATGCGTGTCGCGGATGACAGGTTGCGACGCGCCGCTCTGCGTGAGCCATTGGCTGAAAAATCCATCCAGCTTTTTGCCGGAGGCAGTTTCAAAGGCGCGCTGTAATTCCAGCCAGCTTGCCGTACGGAATTGCTGTTCTTTCCAGAATTGCCTCAATCCCTGATTGAAGGCGTCAGCGCCGAGCTCATCGCGCAGCATGAAAAACAAAAACGCCGCTTTATGATAACCGATGGTTTGCGAGGCGCTGTGACGGCGCGAGGTAAAGCGCATCAGTGGCTCGTCCTGTCCCTCCGGAATGGCCGCGAAATCGCGCAGCCAGGAGAGGCGCTGCGCGCGCGCGGCGTCTGCGCTCTGCCGCTCTTTATAAGTGTAATCGGCCATGAAGGTGGTGAGGCCTTCCGACCAGTTGCCATGCAGCCAGTCGGCGTACACGCCGTTGCCCCACCAGTTGTGCAGAATCTCATGGCCGAGCGAGCTGTGACGTATGAAGGGCAGGCGCAGCACGTCTATGCCTAAATAGGTCAGCGTGGGCATACCGTAGCCGGTGGGCAGGGGGCTGGAGACGATACTGAACTCGGTGTACGGATAAGCGCCGATCCAGTCATTATAGAGATCAATATAGCCGCTGATGGAGTTGAGATAATCATCCGCCAGTTGCGCGATTTCGGGGTGAAAATAGGTGCGCAGGCGCAGGTTTTTATACATGACTTCCTTTACCTGATACGGGGCGGCCATGAGCGTGATGCCTTCCGTGGGATGGAGAAATTCAAACGTTGCGCGGTAGCGGCCGTTTATTTGCTGTTCGTCAACCAAACGGCCAGGCGTGATGGCGCGCTGCGCGGCGGGGACATCAAGCGCGAGCGTGTAGGTAAGCGTCTCGGCGCCGAGGTCGGGGTACCAGGTGTAAGAGGCGGGAAGATAGCTGCCGCGCGCATCCGCCATGGCGGGCAGGCTTCCCAGCGTCTCGCGCGCGGAGGCATCGAGGAGCGGTGCAAGCGTGCCGCGGTAGTGCAGTTCAATGGTGTGCGCGGCCGGTTTATTGCCCAGCGGCAGAGTCCATACGCGCAGCCCGCCTATCAATGCGCCGCGCATTTTTGCTTCACTCAGCGGCTTGCCGTCCAGCGTCAGACGTTGCAGGATAAACTCCGGCGCCAAACGCAACTGGGCCGTGCCGCTACCCGTAAAGCGTACCTTATCGGTGACGGTGAGCAGGCGGCTGCCGGGCTCCAGCGTGACGGACAGATCGTGATGCGGCGCGCTGACCTCTGCCTCGGCGGCGGCGCAAAGGAGACACAGCGCAAGAAAAAGCCGCTTCATTGCGCGGGCGGGAATTTGGCGATCACCTCGAGCTGTTCCTCGCCGCGTTTGAGCCTGATGGGCAGCCAGGTGCCCGGCGCCTGACGCTGCACGATTCTACTCACCTCGGAGGCTTGTTTCACGGGCTCTCCCGCCAAGGTGAGGAGAATATCGTCCGTGCGAATATCGGCCTGTTCGGCGATGCTCCCTTTGCTCACGTCTTTGACGCGCACCCCGCCTTCCTTGTCGTCCAGCGCTATTCCTAAGCGCGGTTTGGGTTGCGCCTGCTCCTGCGGTGCGGCCACGCCAAACACGGCATCGGCGATGCCGGGCGTCAGTTCATTGCAGTCACGCTGTTCATCCCACGCCAACAGCACCACGCTGTCTTGAATGCCGAGATCATCCAGTTGATGCGGCACGCCGTAGCGATGCATCACATGCCCGCTGCCCATGATGCCGGCCACCAGCGGCGCATCGGGTTTGCGCGCCGCCTTGGCGATGGCCTCGGCCATGGCGCGATCCCAAGTCAACTGGCCTTCGGTAAAATGGCGAAAGCCTGTGTCGTTAAAGTCGAAATCCTTTTTAGTATCATGCTCAACAGCTGCATTGTGCGCCTGATACACTTCGGCCAGAAATTTTAAATAGTCCTGACTGGCCGGTGCGGGCCTGGATACGCCATCGCGCAGTTCCTCAGGGGAGGCGTCCCAGCCTTGCTCTCTCACCAGCCTGGTAAGTTTCCGGTCCACGTTTAATGCAAGCATGGGAATGCGATTCATGCGCGCGAAGTGAAACAAGGGCAGATACAGCGCCGGGTCGTAACTCCACACCTTGGCCCACTCGCTTTGCTCCAGAAAATCCTTTTCGCTCAACTCGCCGCGCACCCAACGATCCAGCACCGGCTGCACGCGGCGCGGAAACATCTCGAATCCAATGACCAGGTCGGGCCGCCGCGCGTACAACGCGGCGAGGGTTTGCAACTGCCAGCGATGGTGTTCGAAGCTGTCGTGCGACTCGCCCAGCAGCACCACCTGGCGCGACGCGAGCGTGTCCATAAAGCGCGGCGCGATCAAGGTTGCGCCACGCTCGTGCCGCGGCGAGACCCAACTCGCCACCGGCACGCATTGCTCCGCGGCCAGGAGCGGCCCACCCCATGTCATGAGGCAGATGCAGATTAAAAGAGAACGGCGTAATGTTAAGTGCGGCAAGGCGGTGTGGGGCATGGTCATTATGGAGAGGGTAGATGAATAAAACAGAGGGTTCGCGGCGTGGTCAGTAATTCGTCAAGGACAACTCGCCCGGCTGGATTCTTCACGCCGCCGCCTGACTCTCATCAATAAACACATCCGCCGACACCCCGAAGCGGGCCGACAGCCTGGCAATCTGCCGGACGTTGAGCTTGCGCTTGCCGCACAGCAGCTCAGACACGACGCTCTGCGTGCCGATTTCCGGCAGGTCGGACTGCTTCAGCCCATGCTGCTCCATCAGGAAACGCAGCATGTCCGCGCCGGAGACGTCCTCGCCTGGATAGTAACTCTCATCATACTCACGGATGATCTCGCCCACGATATACAGCAACCCGCACAGCGGATGCGCCTCGTCGCTTCCGATCTCGTCGATCAGCGCATCCAGCAGCGTCACCATCTCGTCATAGTGCGCCTCATCGCGGATTGGCCCCACGTGCGCGGTGCGCTCGAATGCGCGCCAGGCAGGCACTACCTTCTTCAGTACAGTTTTCATGATTTCCACCTCTCTTTGTCGTACTCCGCATGCGTCAGCACGTGCTTGACGTAGCAACGCTGCCAGTCAAAGCGCACGTAGGCAATGAGCCGGTATTTATTGCCGCCTATATCGAACACGCACAGTTCACCGGCTTTATCGACCGATCCGAACACCTGCTTCAACCCGGCGAAGGATGCAAAGTACCCCTTCTCCATCGCCTTGCGCCATGCCCGCAACGGCTGCTCTGCGTCCGGATGGCCCGCCGCGAACACCTTCAGCGCCTTGTTGCTGATCATATGCACGGGCACAGTTTATCGCATTTTGCGATATTTCGCAAGTGGCGATATATCCCGCCCGGGGTTATTTGCCATGTTAGGATGTGCCGCTGTGGCGGGGAAAGCGTTGATGAATAATGAGAAGGCATGGTACCTGATCTACTCCAAGCCGCGTGAGGAGGAGGTGGCCAAGATCAACCTGGAGCGGCAGGGATACACCGTGTATCTGCCGCTGTGTGAATTATTGCGCCGCCGCCTGGGCCGGCGCATTCCTGTCACCGGGCCGCTGTTCCCGCGTTATTTATTTATCCAGCTTGAGAGCGGGGTAGACGACTGGCGCCCAATCCGTTCCACCAAAGGCGTCGCCACCTTGGTGCGTTTCGGCATGGAGCCCGCGCGGGTGCCGGGCACGCTCGTGGAAACGCTCATGGCGCGCGCCGATCAAGCGGGCGTTCACCTATTGCCCGGCAAGGAGTTCAAGGCCGGCGCGCCGGTGAGAATCCGGGAAGGGGTGATGCATGATTACGACGCCATTTTCCTCGCCAAATCCGCACACGAGCGCGTGATCGTGCTGCTCGACATCGTGGGCAAGCAAGTCCGCATCGAGGTTGACGCAGCGCACGTTGAGGCCCGTTGAGCCTTCACCCTCTTCTTTCGGGCCTCTCGATTTTCAATGAAGTCATCACCCCCCTTGACATACCAAGGGTTTTTCCTATAGTGTTCACGGAATGAACGGTAAGGATCAAAAAGACGGCGGGCGGATGCTGGAATTGCTTGATGTCATTGATAAAAACAGCGCGGTCAGCCAGCGCCATCTGGCGCGCCACCTGGGTGCGGCGCTGGGGCTGACCAACTCCTATTTAAAGCGCTGCGTACGAAAGGGATTCATCAAGATCATCGAAGCCCCCGCCAACCGTTACCTCTATTACCTCACCCCCAAAGGATTTTCCGAAAAAACCAGCCTCACCGCGCAGTACCTGAAACGCTCATTTTCGTTTTACCGCGAGGCGAGCGAGGCCTGCGAGCGTGTATTCCAGCAGGCCCTCCAGCAAGGTTGGGACAAGATTTTACTGTGCGGGATGTCCGACCTGGCCGAGATCGCCTTGCTGCGCGCCTCGGAGTCTCAAATTGAAATCATTGGGCTCTACGATCCCCACACCGAACGCAACCGTTTCGCAAACAAATCCGTGTGGCATGACTTGGATAAATGCGAGGAATATCACGCCTGCGTGATTACCGACATCCGCGCGCCGGAGATGACCTACAAGGATTTATTAAGGCATACCAGCGCGCAACGCATCCTCATTCCCGATGTGCTGCGCCTGACGCCGAATAATAACGGCAGTTGATGTACCACCCCCTGCCGCGGCAGGGGCTGAAAAATAATAATTCATGCTGTGCGGGGCAAGATAGATTGCACTGCATGGCGGTAGCGTGCCCGAATTGCTAAAGAAACTCTGATTAGCAGACGTAGGTCAGGCTGCGAAGCTGCCTGACAATCCCTGATGACGTGCTCCCGGTGGTCGTTTCTGGTGAAATTATTGCCGAGTATCCCAGTGATCTCCCTTACCCCAGTTACCTGATACTAGGATTCGTAAAGTCATGCCCGATACATGTTGTGGCGGCAAAGGATAAAGCGAAGGAAACGTGTTATATCATTACGGCTTATCCACCGGATCCCGATCAGTGGAATGCCGGCTTCAAAACCAGGAGATCGTTATGAAATGCGCCCTCTGCAAACAAGGTGAAACCAAGCCCGGCCAGGTAACGGTCACGCTTCAGAGAGGGGAAACCACGGTCATCTTAAAGGGTGTCCCGGCTGACGTGTGCGAGAACTGCGGAGAGTACTACCTGACCGAGAAGGTCGCCAAGCAGGTCATGCAGCGTGCGGAAGAATCTGTGAAAAGCGGCGCCGAAGTGGAGATCCTTCGGTTTGCGGCCTGATATTAGCCGACGTAGCGTGCGCTGTGCGCACGAAATGCCACGAAATGCATGGAATACCGTCTTTCACCGCGATATAGAGAAGGGGTGTACCTGAATTGATTGGGCTGGTAAAAGTCACCATCATGATGATGACGGCCATGGTGAATTGCGTTGACCGTGCGCATAGCGCACGCTACTCTTGCCGCAAGAATAGTGAATGAGTTAACCCAAGACGTGAACCTCAGACAGGCTATCCTGGCCGCCATCGGCACACAGCCGGGCGTCGGGCTGGCCATTCTGTTCGGTTCGCTGGCAGACGGCGAGGGGCGTGCGGGAAGTGATCTGGATCTGGCGCTAGACGCCGGGCGCCGCCTCACGGCCAGCGAGAAAATGGCGCTGATCTCCGAGCTGGCGGGAAGAACCGGCCGGCCGGTCGACCTGGTGGATATCCAGGCCATCGGCGAGCCGCTTCTGGGGCAGATTCTCCGCCATGGAAAAAGAATTCTGGGCAGCGATACGCACTACGCCAACCTGATTCGCAGGCACCTCTTCGACCAGGCGGATTTCCTGCCCTACCGCAACAGAATCCTCGCTGAAAGGAGGCAGGCATGGATCGGGAAGTGATCGAGCAAAAACTCGAATCCCTGCGCCGTTGCCTCCGGCGCATCGCCGACAAATGTCCGCCCGACCCGGAAACACTGGGGCGGAATGCCGATCTCCAGGATATCATCGCGCTCAACCTTACCCGCGCCGTACAATTGTGCGTGGACATTGGCGCGCACCTCATTGCCGGCATGGAAGTGCCGCCACCGGATACGATGGGCCAGACCTTCGATGCCCTGGCCCAGGCCGGCGTCATCCATGAGAATCTGGCGCTGCAACTGAAGCAAGCCGTGGGCTTTCGTAATATCGCCGTGCACAACTACAAGGAAATTGACTGGACTATTGTCCACACCCTTGCCCGCCATCACCTTGGCGATTTCACCGAATTCGCCAAGGTTATCGCCTCCAGATTGGCAAGATGACGCAAGAAAAGCATGACTGGCTGGTCTTGCACCCGAGTGTGCATTAACGGGTGTGATGAGTTAATCGAATTGTAGGAGAAAACCATGAATTTCAAAGTGACATTGAATCGTGACGAAGACGGTATATGGATTGTGGAATGTCCGGCCATCCCGGGGTGTGTCAGCCAGGGACTGACGCGCGAGGAAGCAATGGACAACATTCGAGAGGCCATCCAGTTATGCTTGGAAGTCAGGGCTGAGCAGGGTCTGCCGCTGACTTTGGAGACCCGCGAAGTGGAAGTGACGCTCTGATGCCGACGCTTCCGCTTCTGAGCGGGCGCGAAGTGGTGGGGGTGCTGGTTTCAATGGGTTGGACAGTTACCCGGCAGCGGGGCAGCCATATCATTTTGACCAAGCCGGGCGAGCCGGCGACGTTGTCTGTCCCCGATCATAAAGAAGTAGCCCGAGGAACACTGCGCAGCCTGTTGAGATCGGCGAACCTGACCGTGAACGAATTTGTGGCCCATGTCCAAGCATAATATCCGTATCGTCACCGGATGGCCACTGCGGCCTTGTGGGATCAGCCATGGC
>JBCKVB010000047.1:0-7946 GCA_038924245.1 Gammaproteobacteria bacterium
CGGCCTTTATTGTCAGCCGAGTTTACGACCTTTCCAGAGCAAATACAGCACCGGGATCAGCAAATCAATGGGGTCAGACTCCATTGATTTTGCGTGGCGCGCAGCGTATCTGGCGCGAGCACCTCGACGTCCGGGCCGTATTTCAGGATGTCCATGATGAGTTCACGCGGGTCGCTCTTGTCGAGCGGCGTCACCTGGCGCAGGCTGTCTACCGATTTTCCAGCAGGTGAAACATGATGAGCAAGGCATAGATTTCGGAGCCGTTGAACCACAACCCCGGCAGTTCGTGGCGTGGGGCGTGAGGGTTGGGGTCGGCGAAGCGATAACCGCGCCGCGCCCTGTCCCAGATGATAGGCGCATGCAGCCGCTGTTCGATGAGATACAACCGCTCGGTGCGGTCCATGTCAGCCGGTTCTGATCAAACTGCCCAGCCCCGCTTGTTGCAGTGCGTGTTGGAGGTGGCGGCGGATGTCGGATGCATCGTGCAGGGCGAGCGCTTGTTCCAATAAGCGGCGCGCCTCGGTGCGGCTGAAATTTCGGATCATCCATTTGACGCGCGGCAGGCTGGCCACGCTCATGCTGAGGCTATCCATGCCCATGCCGAGCAGGAGCAGCGCGGCGGCGGGGTCGCCCGCCATTTCGCCGCACACGCTCACCGGTTTTTTATGGCGATGCGCGCCTTCCACCACTTGCATGAGCGCACGCAGCACGGCGGGGTGCAGGGAGTCATAAAGACCGGCGACGCGCGCGTTGTTGCGATCCACCGCCAGCAGATATTGGGTGAGGTCGTTGCTGCCGACGGAAAGAAAATCCACGCGCTCGGCGATGGCGTCCACCAGGTAAACCGCGGAGGGCACTTCGATCATCACGCCGACTTGCGGCATGGCTGCCGCTTCTCCGTTCTCGCACAGTTCGTCATGCACACGCCGGATCAGGCGCAACGACTCATCCACCTCGGACAGGGTGCTGATCATGGGCAAGAGCAGATGCAGATTGCTTAAGCCTTGACTCGCGCGCAGCATGGCGCGCAACTGCACGATAAAAATCTCCGGATGATCGAGGCTGATGCGGATGCCGCGCCAGCCCAGGAACGGGTTGTCTTCTTTGATGGGAAAATACGGCAGGCTCTTGTCGCCGCCGATGTCGAGCGTGCGCAGCACCACCGGGCGCGGGTGGAACGCCTCCAGCACCTGGCGGTAGATGACGCGCTGTTCTTCTTCGCCGGGGAAACGCTCGCGCGTCATGAACGGAAATTCGGTGCGATAGAGCCCGATGCCTTCCGCGCCGCTGTTCAAGGTGGGCGTGATGTCGGAGAGTAGGCCGGTGTTGGCGTACAGCGGGATGCGGTGCCCGTCGCTGGTAATGGCGGGCAGGTCGCGCAGTTCGGACAGCTCGGCGGCCAGCGCCTGTTCTTCGCGTGCGATGCGCTGGTATTCAGTGCGCACCAGCGTTGTGGGTTCGATGTAGAGTCTGCCGCGATAACCATCCACCACCACTTCGCGCCCGTCCACGTGGATCACGTCCAGGTCCGTGACGCCCATCACCGCCGGGACGCCCATGGCGCGCGCCAAGATGGCCACGTGCGAGGAGCTGGAGCCGCGCACCGAGATCACGCCGGCGAGCCTATCTTTCGGCACCTCGGCGAGCGCGGTGGCGGAGACCTCTTCACCCACGATCACCGTGTGCAGCGGATAGTCATGCTGGCGGCGCGCGTCGGCTTGCAGGTACCCCAGTATGCGCAGGCCGAGATCGCGCACGTCGCTCGCGCGCTCGCTTAAGTACGCATCGCCCATCGCCTCGAAGGCGCGCGTGTGTTCGAGAATGGTGTCGCGCAAGGCGCCCGGCGCCCACTGTCCGGCCTTGATGCGCGCGACGGTCTTGCCCACCAGGCTTTCGCCGCGCAGCATGTGCAGGTAGGCGTCAAACAGCGCGATGTCTTCTTCGGGTAGCGTGGCACGCAGGCGCGCGGCGAGGGATTCGATGTCGAGGCGCACCTTGCTCACCGCGCCCTCGAACAGCTTGATTTCCGCCGCGCTGTCAGCGGTTTTGCGATCCGGGATGGCGTCGAGGTCCGACGGCGGATAAATCACCAGCGCCTGGCCGATGCCGATGCCGGGCGCGCCGGGCAGGCCCTCTATGGCGCGGCCCTGGGAGGCGCGGTTCCCATGCAAGCCATTGATGCCGCCGCTCGCCTGCGCGTGCGCGATGCCGCCCGCCAACTGCGCGGCGATGGTGACCAGCAGCGTCTCTTCGTTCTCATCGAATTTACGCCGCGCGCGCTGGCGCACCACCAGCACGCCCAGCACCTGACGATGATGGATGATGGGCGCGCCGAGAAAGGCGTGATAACGCTCTTCGCCGGTCTCGGCGACAAAGCGGTAACGCGGGTGATCGGGGGCGTTGTCGAGATTGAGCGGCTCGGCGCGCTCGCCCACCACGCCGACCAGGCCTTCGTTGAGCTTGAGGCGCACCGTACCCACGGCCTTCGGATTGAGGCCATCGGTGGCCATCAGCACATATTGCTGTTGCACCGGATCGGCGAGATAGACGGAACACACGTCCGCCGCCATGGCCTGTTTGACGCGCTGTACGATGATCGCCAGTACCTGTTCCAGGTTCCTGGCGGCGTTCACCTCTTGCACGATGCGGCGCAGGCTTTCAAGCATGGTCAGGTCCCAGGGCGAAGGATATCAATGAATCTTAACGGGATGCGGAATCGTGCGCGTCTTCTCCAAGCAACAGCGGCGCAAGCTCGGTGAGCGCCTGCTCGTACACCGCGCGTTTGAAGGCGACCACCTCGGATAGCGGCGACCAGTAGTCCACCCAGCGCCAGCGGTCGAATTCCGGCTTGGCGCTGGCGTCCAGCCTGACATGTTGCTCCGCCGCGATCAAACGCAGCAGAAACCAGATTTGCTTCTGTCCGACATAAAGCGGCGTGCGTTCACGACGCACCAGGTGTTTGGGTATCTCGTAGCGCAACCAGTCGCGCGTGCAGCCGATCAGCGTTACGTGTTCTTTTTGCAGACCCAGCTCCTCGCCCAGCTCGCGGTACATCGCCTGCTCCGGCGTTTCATGGCGCTGGATGCCACCTTGCGGGAACTGCCAGGCGTCCTGACGGATGCGCCGCGCCCACAGCAGTTTGCGCTCGTCATTGGCGAGGATGATGCCCACGTTGGGGCGATAGCCCTGCGAATCAGTCACTTGCTTAACGATAGAGAAAGAGGAAAGATACAAGGAAAGATACAAGAGAAAAGGGGAAAGAGCAAAGAGTAAAGGGGTTTACTTTTCTCTTTTCTCTTGTATCTTGTATCTGTGTTTAAGAAACTGGCGATTTTCGACTTGGATAACACCCTGCTGGCGGGCGACAGCGACTATCTGTGGGGCGTGTTTCTGGTCGAGCAGGGTATGGTTGAGCGCGAGCATTATGAACGCGAGAACCAGCGCTATTACGCACAGTATCAGGCGGGAACGCTGGACATCTTTGAGTTTCTTGATTTTCAACTGCGCCCGCTCGCGCAACACGACTTGACAACGCTGCATGCCCTGCGCGAGCGTTTCATGCGCGAAAAGATCGTGCCCATCATGCTGCCCAAGGCGCGCGCACTGATTGAAAGTCACCGCGAGCGCGGACACGATTTACTCATCATCAGCGCCACCAACCGCTTCATCACCGGGCCGATTGCCGCAGCCTATGGCGTGCCCGGCTTGCTCGCCTCGGAACTGGAGATGAAAGATGGACGCTACACCGGCAAGGTCGCGGGCATCCCCTGCTACCGCGAGGGCAAGGTCACGCGCCTAGAGCAGTGGCTGGGCGAAAAAAACATGCAGCCGGAAGAAAGCTGGTTCTACAGCGACTCGCACAACGATATTCTGCTGCTGGAGAAAGTCACGCACCCGGTCGCGGTAGACCCGGATGCGCAGCTTTTGGACTACGCGCGGAAAAAAGATTGGCCGGTGATCAGTTTGAGATAACTCTCACCCTGCCACCCTCATCCCCGACCCTTCTCCTGGAGGGAGAAGGGAGATAATCCCCTCTCCCCCTGGGAGAGGGCTAGGGTGAGGGAGCAGGATTTAGTGCTGCAGCCGTTCGCGCAGCGTCCTGGCGGCGGACACCATGTTGCCGAGCGCGGTTTCCACTTCCGGCCAGTCGCGGGTCTTGAGGCCGCAGTCGGGGTTGATCCACAGCCGCTCCGCCGGAACGACTTTCGCCGCCTTCTCCATCAGACGCACGATCTCGTCCTTGGTCGGCACGCGCGGTGAATGGATGTCGTATACGCCGGGGCCGATCTCGTTCGGATAGGCGAAGTTCACGAACGCATCGAGCAGCTCCATGTCGGAACGCGAAGTCTCGATGGTGATGACATCGGCATCCAATGCGGCGATGGAGTCTATGATGTCGTTGAATTCCGCATAGCACATGTGGGTGTGAATCTGCGTGTCGTCGCGCACCGCGCCCGCGGTCACGCGGAACGCATGCGCCGCCCAGCGCAGGTAATCGGCCCAATCAGCGTGGCGCAGCGGCAGTCCTTCGCGCAGTGCGGGCTCGTCTATCTGCACCACCTTGATGCCGGCCTTCTCCAGATCAAGCACTTCATCGCGCAGCGCGAGCGCGATCTGCAACGCGGTCTGGCTGCGCGGCTGATCGTCGCGCACGAACGACCATTGCAGCATGGTGATGGGGCCGGACAACATGCCCTTCATCGGCTTTTTGGTGAGCGACTGCGCATAGACGCTCCACTCCACCGTCATCGGATTGGGACGCGCCACGTCGCCGAAGATGATCGGCGGTTTGACGCAACGCGAGCCGTAGCTTTGCACCCAGCCGTTTTCGCTGAAGGCGTAGCCTTGCATCAGCTCGCCGAAGTATTCCACCATGTCGTTGCGCTCGGCCTCGCCGTGTACCAGCACATCGAGCCCGATTTCTTCCTGCTTGCGCACCGCGAGCGCGATCTCCTGCCGCATGCGCTCCTGGTATTCCGCCGCGCTGATGCGCCCGGCCTTGAAGTCGCGGCGCGCGTTGCGAATCGCCTGGGTCTGCGGGAACGAGCCGATGGTGGTGGTGGGAAACAACGGCAGTTGCAAAAGTTTGTGCTGCAATTCGCGCCGCTTTGCGTAAGGCGCGTGACGCTTGTCCTCATTCGCGGCCAGCGCCCTGACGCGCTGCTGCACCTCGGGGCGATGGATGCGCTTGGAGGTCTGGCGCGAGTCCACGGCGGCGCGGCTTGCGGCCAGCTCTTTGCTCACCGCGGCACGGCCCTGATTCAAGCCGCGCGCCAGCGTGACTACTTCGGCGACCTTTTGCGCGGCGTACGCCAGCCAGGATTTGAATTCATCGTCCAGCTTGGTCTCGTGCGTGAGATCCACCGGGGTGTGCAGCAGCGAGCACGAGGGGGCCACCCACAAGCGCGCACCGAGGCGCGCCTTGGCAGACTCCAACGTATCGAGCGCGCGTTCCAGATCGGCGCGCCAGATATTGCGCCCGTCCACCACGCCGAGGGAAAGAATCTTGTACGCGGGCAGTTGGTCGAGCACCGCGCTCAACTGATCCGGCGCGCGCACCAGATCAATGTGCAGACCTTCCGCCGGCAGGCGGCAGGCGATACCAGTGTTGTCGCCCAGCGCGCCGAAATAGGTGGCGAGCATGAGTTTTAAACCGGAAGACTGCAAACGGTTGTAGGCCAGTTCAAACGCGCTCTTCCACGCCTGCGGCAAATCGAGCGCGAGTATCGGCTCGTCTATCTGCACCCACTCCACGCCTTCGGCCTTGAGGCGCGCCAGTATCTCGGCGTATACCGGCAGCAGCCTCTCCAGCAGCGTGAGCCGGTCGAATGCCGCGCCCTTGGTCTTGCCGAGCCAAAGATAGGTAAGCGGGCCGACCAGCACCGGCTTGGCGCGCAAGCCGAGCGCCTTGGCCTCGGCGAGCTCGTTGAATAATTTATCGGAGGCGATACGGAACGTTTGCCGCGCCTCGAACTCCGGCACGATGTAATGATAATTGGTGTCGAACCACTTGGTCATCTCGCAGGCGTAGGTGTCGGCGCTGCCGGCCTTGTCGCCCGGCGCGCGGCCGCGCGCCATGCGAAAATAGGTCGTGAAATCCACGTTGCCCGTCACCGCGCCGAAGCGTTGCGGCACCACGCCGAGCAGCGCCGACATGTCGAGCACATGGTCGTACCAGGAGAAATCGCCCACCGGGATGAGGTCGAGACCCGCGTCCTGTTGCAGCTTCCAGTGACGCGCGCGCAGCTCCCGGCCCACCGTCTCCAGCGCGGCCTGAGTCTGCTCGCCCTTCCAATACGCCTCCAGGGCGCGTTTCAGTTCACGCTTCGCGCCGACGCGGGGAAATCCAAGGTTGTGTGCAATGCTCATGACTTAAGGCTGCTCCCAGAAATTGTTCAAGATGTGAAGTCGTTAAAACGAATCTCGGATTTTAACATAATAACCGTGATTTGCCGGAATACCGCGTTCAGCGTCAGCGCGGGGCCGCCCCCCTCGCTCCGCTCTCCCCATCCCTTCTCCCACCCTCTCCCTCACTCGGCTTCGCCCCCCTCGCTTCGCTCTCCCCGGGGCAGGAGAGGGAAGAGCGAAGCGAGGGGTGTCGAGCCGAGGCGCTGTGCGCGCTTTTATTATTTGGCATGGCGCCGCCATACCAGCGTGCGGTTGTTGACCGGCATTGCGTAGTCCATCAGCCGCGTCATACCGTGCGCCTGGGCCAGTGTATCCAGCGCCTCAAAATCACGCACGCCGCTCAACGGGTCGCGCGCCTTGAGCCAGGCGTCGAAACGCGCGTTACTCGCGCTGGTGTATTGGCCGCCGTAATTGAAAGGTCCGTACAGGGCAAACACACCGCCGCGTTCCAGGACTTTAGCGGCCCCCGCGAACATGCGCTGCACCTCCGGCCAGGACAGGATGTGCGCGGTATTGGCGCTGAACACCGCATCCGCGCTGACCACGGGCCAGGGCTCTTGATTCACATCCAGTTGCAGCGGCGCCAACACGTTGGCGAGACACGCCTCCTCCCGCCATGCATTGATGCTGGCGAGATTTTCGGCGACATCGCCCGGCTGCCAAACCAGATGCGGCAGATGCCGCGCAAAGTACACCGCGTGCTGTCCCGTGCCGCTGCCGATCTCCAGCGCTGCGCGACACTCCGCGAACACCTCGCGCAACACGGCGAGTATGGGTTCCTTATTTTCGTCGCAGGCGGCGGAATAGAGTTTCATGAGGGTTTGAATTTTGCCATAGCTCACTATGGTAGAATTATGGCAGATGGGAATTAATCTCATCTAGTTGCTTATGGAAATTTGCTACTCAAAGAGACCGGCATGCGTGCCGGTACGCGTAAAGACGATGTAACCGCCATCCCGCAAATAGCGGCCCGAATGGGTCAGGCGCTCCCAATCCTTTCGGAATTGCTTGGTTCTATCGCTGTTTCTTGGCGGGCTTGCGCGCTTTTCCTGCGCTGGTTTTTTCGAGGTCATCCAAGAGGTCCTTTGCGGAATGGAACTTCGCCTTTCCTATCGAACGGGCTTCTTGCATCGCGGCGATGGTTGTCGCATTCGGGGTTTTTATTTTGAACGGCAACCCTTGATGAGCAACGACCTGCCGCAAGAACAGGCGGATCGCATCGCTGAGTTTAAGACCGCACTCGGCCAGCACCTCGGAGGCGCGATCTTTCAGATCCGGTTCGATCCTGGAGCGGACATCAGCAGTTTTCAGGGTCGAGAGCAATTCGTTTCCTCCTAGCGTAGTGCCAATGTAGCTACATTATGACCGATTGTCAAGGTGGGCAAGTAGCTGGCAAAATATATTATAACTTGTTGATTTATAAAGTGCCCCGGAGACGATTTGAACGTCCGACCTTCCCCTTAGGAGGGGGATGCTCTATCCATCTGAGCTACCGGGGCGAACCGTGAACCGTGGCGATGCCATCCCTGGCGTAACCG
>JBCKVB010000048.1:0-7766 GCA_038924245.1 Gammaproteobacteria bacterium
GGCACCGGGCGCGGGGATGGCATTACTGTTTTTTTAGAGGTTCCCTTTTTAATGCAAAATGGAATAAGACTAACCCGCTACGGCGGGTTTTTTAATTCCTGGATATATTGCCAACCATACGTGCGCCGCGTATAATTCGGCAATGAAAGCGACATTCTTCGAAACGCGAATCTTTACCGCCACGCTGGCAGAATATCTAAATGATGATGAATACAGAGAGTTGCAGCGGTTTCTGCTGAACAATGAAGCCGAATTGAAAGCACGAGGTTCATGATGAAAAGACGTAATTTGTTCAGTGAGTTAATGGAAGGCGTCAAAGACATGCGGGCCGAGCGCGAGGGAAAAATAACCTTGCGCACGTGCACGATTGAGGCGACTTCCGTTCCGGGTGTGACGGCAGAAGAACTGATCCGTTTGCGTGAGAGGCTGAATGTATCGCGCACTGTTTTTGCGCGCTATCTCCGCACCAACCCGCGCACAGTTGAGGGTTGGGAGCAAGGGAGGACCAGGCCCAATGCGCAAGCCGTCCTGCTGATCAAGCTGGTGGAGAAATATCCGGAGACGGTCGAGCACCTGGCTACAATCTGACCCGCCACTGACCACGCATAAAACGGGACGCACACCTTTTTTGTCAGCAACGGGGAGGGTCTTTTCCCCATTGACAATACAAACAGAGATGCTATAACATCATGATGCGATGATGTGTCGGAGGGTTTATGCGTACAACAATTGATATTGAAGATGATGTTCTTGCGGCTGCCAAGGAATTGGCGCGATTACAGAACGTGTCTGCCGGGCAGATCGTCTCCCGACTGGTAAGGCAGGCTTTGGCTGGCCCACAGAACGCAGGAAAGTTGGCACGTCAGATTGGAAAGACGAACATTGGCTTTCGGCCTTTCCCATCGCGGGGTGCGGTGGTGACAGATGAACAGGTAAACGCGCTGCGCGATCAAGAGGGCGTGTGATGCGAGCATTGCTTGATGTGAATGTGCTCATAGCATTACTGGACGAAGCGCACATCCATCATGTCCAAGCGATGTCTTGGCTACAGCGGAACATTCAGTATGGGTGGGCAACTTGCCCGATCACGCAGAACGGCTGCATACGCATCATGTCACAGCCCGGCTATCCCGGTGCGCTACTTGCCGCAGTAGTAGCTGAGAGATTGGCCGAGGCAGCAGACAATTCAGACCATGAATTTTGGCCTGATGATGTCGACTTGCTGAAGGAAGGTAGCCTCGATTGGTCTCGGGTGCTGGGTCATCGTCAAGTAACCGATGCCTATTTGCTGGCTTTGGCGGTGCGGCATCAAGGTCGCATGGTGACATTGGATCGGCGCATTTCTCTTGGGGTGGTGACTAATGCCAAGCCAGAGAGCTTGGTGATTATTTCCGATTTACCTTGAGATTTTTGATTGACCGATGGGTCTTGCAGCGTGAGTGATTGGTAATGGGGCGGCATCACCTGACCTTCAGGTGACATTTTCTATGCGAGTATTAGTTACCGGAGCCAATGGATTTGTTGGACGTGTGTTATGCACGGCCTTGACGCAGCACGGTTATGCCGTGCGTGGTGCAGTGCGCAGCAGCGCCGCTTCCACCCAGGCGCCTTGTGTGGCGGTCGGTGAGATAACGGAACAGACGGATTGGTCGTTAGCGCTAACGGATGTGGATGTGGTGATTCATCTCGCTGCGCGGGTGCATGTGATGCGCGATACCGCTGTTGATCCGCTGGCTGAATTCCGCCGCGTCAATACTGCGGGAACAGAACACCTCGCGCGCTGTGCTGCGGCAAGTGGCGTGAAGCGCTTTGTGTTTGTCAGTTCTATTGGCGTCAATGGTGCCGAGACTTTTCAGCAGCCCTATACCGCCCTAGACAGGGCTTCGCCGCATTCGCCTTATGCAGTCTCCAAATATGAGGCCGAGCTGGGCTTGCAAGCATTGGCCGCTGAAACAGGGTTGGAAGTGGTGATCATTCGTCCCCCGCTTGTCTATGGGCCAAGTGCTCCTGGCAATTTTGGCTCATTAATGCGCTGGCTCAAACGCGGTGTACCCTTGCCGCTGGGCGCCATTCATAACCAGCGCAGTCTGGTTTCACTCGACAATCTGGTCGATTTGCTGGTGACGTGCATCACGCACCCCGCCGCAGCCAATCAGACTTTTCTGGTATCCGACGGCGAAGATGTTTCCACCACCGAGCTATTGCGCCGCATGGGCCAGGCCCTGGGCCGCCCGGCGCGTTTGGTTCCCGTGCCGGCGAGTTGGCTGAAACTGGCGGCGGCCATGGTGGGCAAGCCCGATGTGGCGCAGCGCCTGTGTGGGTCTTTGCAAGTGGATATTGAAAAAACCCGGCGCTTGCTGGGCTGGACGCCGCCGCTTTCGCTGGATGAGGGGTTGAAAAGGGCGGCTGGGTGGTGACCTTCCTGCCCTGGCAATGAGCATTGCATCTTTTGCCGTTGTCGTATAGAATGTGTACACATTGATTCGCAAACAGTGCGCCCACGCACAACGAGGTAAGCATTATGGAAACTACAAAAGTAGGCATTCGAGAGTTCCGGGCAGATCTGGCGGAGTACATTGCGTCCAGCACCCCCGTGGCCGTTACGCGTCACGGTCAAACCGTCGGCTATTTCATCCCGACGCAAGGCCAAGTCGATGCAGACATTGCGGCCCTGAAGAAAGCCAGCAAGATCCTGGATCAGATGCTCGCCGCGCAGGAGGTTGACATTGACGCCGTTGTCGCTGACTTCAAAGTTGCGCGTAAGACATCGGGCACCCTCAAAAAGCCCAGAGCCAAGGCGGTATGAGCAACAAAGCCATCGTCCTTGACGCAAACATTTTGATTCGGGCTGTATTGGGCAAGCGGGTACGAGAACTCACAACGAGAACGCATCGAGGGTCAAATTCTTCGCGCCCGACGTGGCCTATGACGACGCAAGAAAGTACCTGCCTGCGTTGTTGGAAAAGCGCGGTGTCAAAAGCACAGCGGCAATGAAAGTGTTGGACAGCCTTGAAGCCATCGTCCAACCCATCGACCTTGATCTCTACGTTGGACTGCAACAGCAAGCGCTCCAGCGGATAGCCGTGCGAGATGCCAATGATTGGCCCATGCTTGCCTGCGCGATGGCAATTGGCTGCCCAGTCTGGACAGAGGATGCAGATTTCTTCGGCGCTGGCGTCGCCACCTGGACGACTGATCGCGTTGAGTTGTATTTTGTCGAGTGAGGCATGAACGACAGGTCGGTTCACTATCAGCCGCGTAGTCGGGTTACGCTGCGCTAACGCGACCTACGTTGAAGGGCAAGCCCGATGTGGCGCAGCGCTTGTGCGGTTCTTTGCAGGTGGATATTGAAAAAACCCGGCGCTTGCTGGGCTGAACGCCGCCGATTTCGCTGGATGAGGGGTTGAAAAGGGCGGCTGGGGTTGATACAAAGACAAAACCCAAATTTTTCTGATTGGTGCTGCGGTACTTGCGACATTCTGTATCTCATTATTGACATTCTTGGCAATATGCATAAAATGAGAAGCACTATGCCAGCACGCAATCCTGCTATCGCAATCATGGCCGCCGACAAGCTTATTGCACTGGGCGAGCAAATTCGTGCGCATCGAAAAGCGCTTCACATTAGCGCGACCGCAGCAGCAGAAGCTGCAGGTATGTCCCGCGTGACTTTACACCGGATCGAGAACGGCGAGCCTGCGGTGACTATCGGCGCGTATTTCAACGCCATGGCCGCCCTGAAGCTGGACTTCGGCATCATCAAGCCCGCCGACTTGGCCACCGAAGTACCCGACGCTGACCGGGAGGGCTGGATTCCTGCGCGCATCAAGCTGGCTGATTATCCGCAACTCAAGCAGCTCGCCTGGCAAGTACACGGCACTGATGCGTTGACTCCGGCGGAAGCGCTCAGCATCTACGAGCGCAATTGGCGGCATGTAGATGTACAAGCACTGGCGCAGCGAGAGAGACAACTGGTCGATGCACTGCGATTAGGCTTTGCGGGTCGTGGTGGCGATGTTTGAGAGGCCGCACCACCAACGGATTTCACAGGTCCTCAATGTCCTCAACGGACAGTTGTTGCGGGAGAACCATTGCCTGTTTGGGGGCGGTACCGCCATCGCACTTCGATATGGAGAATTCCGTGAGTCGGGCGATGTTGATTTTCTGGTGTCGGATGTGGCCAGTTACCGAAACCTGCGTCAGTTGCTCACTGGTGCAGATGGCATCGCAGCTATCGTCCGCGAAGGCGCTGATCCATTGACGCAAGCCCGCGAGGTGCGGGCTGATCAATACGGCATCCGGACGATGCTGCGGGTGGCCGATCAGACGATCAAATTCGAAATCGTTCTTGAAGGTCGCATTGAACTTGCAGACCCGGGAGCCAGCGATGAGGTGTGTGGTGTTGCGACGCTGACACCGCTGGATATGGCTACGTGCAAGCTGCTGGCGAATTCGGATCGTGGAGGAGACGACGGCGTTTTCAGTCGTGACATCATTGACCTGGCCATGATGAATCCCTCGTTGGTGTTGCTACGGCAAGCCGTGGCAAAGGCTGAAACCGCTTATGGACAGGCCATTCGACGGGATATCGATAAAGCACTTCAACGGTTGCAAAACCGTCACGGTTGGCTGGAGCGATGCATGCAAACCATGGCGATGAGCTTGCCTAAAGCCGTTGTGTGGCAACGACTTCGCGCGTTGCGAAGAGTGCTTCGCTAGATCTAACTTTGACAACCGTCAAGTTGGCTGAAACTGGCGGCGGCGCTGGTGGGCAAGCCCGATGTAGCGCAGCGCTTGTGCGGGTCTTTGCAGGTGGATATCGAAAAAACCCAGCGCTTGCTGGGCTGGACGCCGCCAATTTCGCTGGATGAGGGGTTGCGGCGGGTGGCTGGGGCAATCAACCGGGGGCTCTTAGATTGACAAATGGTGGCACCAGGTGCTAGACTTCCTCATGCCAGCGAAACTTCCTCGACGCGCGTTTAAGGCCGCCAAGTTCAGCAAAGATGCGAAAAAAGCCAACATAAGTGATGCCGAGCTTTGCGAAGCTATTCGCCAAGTAACGGCAGGCCAGGCGGATGAGCTCGGTGGTGGTGTTTTTAAAAAACGTTTGAACAACAACATGCACCGATCCATCGTCCTGGCCAAGGGCGGGAGGTATTGGGTGTACGAATACCTGTTTGCCAAGAATGTCCGTGAGAACATCGAAAATGATGAGCTTATGGCTTTCCGCCTGCTGGCGAAGAGTTACGCAGGTTTGACGGAGTTACAGGTCAAGCACCTGGTGAGCGACCAACATTTTGTGGAGATATGCCATGACGACAAAGTCCAAGTTTAAAAGCGACGCCTTCAAGGCCATCCATGCGTCGGCTACTGCTCTGCACAAGGTTGGCGCGATCGACAAAGCGACTATGCGCGAATTCGATGCATCGTGCATTGCCGTACTCACTGCGCTTGAGCCAACGCAAATCAAGCGCATTCGTGAGCGAGCGCATGTGAGCCAGCCCGTATTCGCCCGCTACCTCAATACGAGTGAATCGACTGTCCAAAAGTGGGAGACCGGCGTTAAGCAACCCAGCGGCATGGCGCTTAAGCTGCTTTCCGTTGTTGAAAAGCATGGCTTGAAGGTGCTGGCTTAACCAGGCAACTTTGACATCATTGATGTGCTGGCTTAAACGCGGCGTGCCCTTGCCGCTGGGCGCCATTCATAACCAACGCAGTCTGGTGGCGCTGGATAACCTGGTGGATCTGATTGTGACCTGTCTGCATCATCCTGCGGCGGCTAACCAGACATTGAGGAAGGTGTCTCACTTCATTCTGGCACGGGGGCCCGCGCCACTCACCTTTATTCCGTATCGACTTCCTTTTTGCCATCCTTCGGGCGTAAAATGCCACGACGACGAGCGGGGGTGTTATGAGCGAAACTTCACATTCAGCAATCAATGAAAAGCGCGGCGCGGCGCTACATATTGACATCAGCGAGGCCAAATTGGTGGCCGAGCTACAGCGGGAAGCCAAGCGCAAAAAGCAAAGCCCAGCGCAACTGGTTAGCAGAATCCTCGAAGAATACCTGGAGGAGCTAGAAGATTACCGCGCCCTTAAGGCCGCTACCCGGCGCGACAAGGGCAAGGCCAACCTCCCGGCCGCCGAAGTATTCCGTCGCAATGGTTTGGAAGGTTGACCTCACCCCTTCGGCGGGTAAAGGGTTTGACAAACTGGATAAACCTGTTCAGAAACGTATTCGGGAATTCGTTAAGGAACTGGAAAAGACCGACAACCCGCGCCTGATGCTCGAACCCTACAGCGGACCGCTGGCCGGTTACTGGAAAAAGCGTTTTGGCGATTACCGCATCATCTGCGATATTCAAGACAAGATCGTAACCGTCCTTATCGTGAATGTCGGCCATCGCAGCAAGGTTTACCGCTAGAACAAAGGCGCTGAACAAAGGGGACGCACACCTTTTATCAGCGATGGGGAGGACCTTTCCACCACGGCGCTGCTGCGATGCACGTGCGGCGGCGTGGGACAGACCCGCGCGTTTACAGATGAGGACTGAGGACTGAGGGGAAAAATCAGGGCTGGGGACTAAGGGCTGGGGACTGGGGCGCGCGGCTGAAGGCGCTCCTACAGAGGAAAACGCAGTCGCGAAAAGTTGCGCCCACCGAGAATCGCCCGACGCTCGATCTCTACGGCCGATTCCAGCCAGCCGCGCTGTTCGAGGAAAATCAGAAAGGCGCGCGTCGTGACCTTGCGGCAGTTGTCCGGCAGCAGGAAGCTGGGACGGGCGATCTTGTGATCCTCGAACAGAAAGACGCCGGTGCGTGACGGAATCGCCAGCGCAAAATCGTTCATCGCCTCTTGAATGGCGAGTTCTCCGAAGTTTGATTTTTTCGGTAACACTTCCCCGCCGGATGTTCGCTGCTGGTAGTACTGGTACGTCTTGGTAGACAAGACGGGTAACTTGTTTTTTCTCGCCCATGCGTCGATGCGCTCGCTAGTTGGTGTCTGGTTGCGCGTCACCTCATGCAACACCATATCCACCAGTTCGACTGACCAGCCTGGTTTGAAGAGCACATCCAACGCATCGGCGTAGGCCAGCGTGATGAGCGGTCCGGCATCCGGCAACAGGGCAAGCGTTTCAGCCGCCACAGATTACTTCACCAACGCATGCAGACTAGCGGCCATTCCCCGTGTGGCAAGTTCGGGGATACGCGGCATGGGCAGATGAGCCTGCGCCATGAGCAGGAACACATCCTCTTGACTGTCGATGCCCAGTGTGTTCATGGCGGTGAGATCGTCGATGCGACCGAGGGAAAAGTCGAGCAGTGTCTTGAAGTTCTGGTTACCGCTCACTTCCGCGGCTTCGAAGGTTTCGACGAGGTAACGCAACTCGGCGTTGAACAAGGCGTTGATTGACGTGTCTGACTTGGCGGCAATGACCTTGGCTCGTTTGAGCAACTCTCGATCCACCGCCCCCGTGAAGTTCACCGTTGCTGACATGACACTCTCCCATTCTTAATGAAACACATGAATAAGTGTAGCACATAATAACGTGCCGAATCTAGTTGTCCGCTTGGATGAGGGGAAAGCTAGGACTGAGGGGGGGGCAGGACTAAGGGCTGAGGACTGGGGGGAAAAACAGGACTAAGGACTGAAGGACTAAGGGCTGACAAAGCCGGTGAGGGGTGAGGGGTGCGTGGACGGAAGCAATTCGTTGGACGATCAAGGTATCCCTGGAAACCGATCTTTCCCTGCGCGGGTTTCTGGG
>JBCKVB010000049.1:0-7623 GCA_038924245.1 Gammaproteobacteria bacterium
GGAATCTGCATGTTTCTGTAATAGCGCCAGCCTATTTTCTATGATCCTGGCGGCTTCCTGCTCTGGGATCGGCGGCGAGGATTCACCACAAGCGCTCACCGCAGCGGCAAGCATCAATGCCAAGAATAGTTTTCCGGTAGCGCGCATGCGGATATTTCTCAATGGCATTTTAGACCTCGCTCAGGTTCACAGCGCCCGCCGATCTCGGCATGTATCCAGTTTTGTATCCCTGCTCGAATCCATCGCCGCGGATTGATCGGCATTACCGGGTGAATTGTCTTGCCAATCGTTCTTCGGCCGGCGTAACGGGAAACCGCGATCGAATCTTTCCAATGCTCTTGCCTTGAACTAACCAGACGGCAGCTTGCGCTGCGGCGGCCACATCAGCATTCTTGTTTGCGGTAAGGTACGCTCTGATGTTCGCCATGACTGGCGCCAATACGGGCGGAACGGAGCCAATCGAGAAGCGGTCTCGTTCGGTCGGGTTATCCTTGTCGAAATCCACGCAGAACGCTACAAAAAGCACGCCCGTTCGCACGCGAGGCCTGAGAGTGATAAACGATCTACGACCATCCGAGCTATAAGCTCCATCGCTCAAATACACTTGAATGGCGATCATGTTCTGGCTGGAACCGGCATTGACCAGGAAAAGGGGGCGAGAGAGGTTGACATCAACACGTCTCGCTGTGGCCGTTTCGTTGATCAAGTAGGCCGTAATAGCGGCGCCAGACGAACTTCCATTCCCCGCCACAGAGACCAATTGGACACGACCAGCGTCGGTCTCATCACGAAGATCGCTGATTACCGTTTGCGCTGAAAGGCTTCCGCTCAAACTCCATATTAGAACACCTACGATGATTTTGATCATCTGCTTCCCCTAAGCGACTTGACCTGATCAGCGGACATTCCATATTCAGTCCCACCCCACAACGATTGGGCGCTCGCAAGCGCATGAACAGCGAGCAGAACTAGAGCTATCGAAAAGCGTATGAGCTTGGTCATAGTAAAGAGCACCCTAGCCAAGCTAAGCGACGCGCGTTAGCGCGTCCTTGATTGAGCGACTTGTTAACTGTTGTTACCAACTGCGTGGGACAACTGACACTGTATCGTCGGTAACTTTCCAATGTGTAAGACGCTTACCCACAAGCTTTAAATACAGCGTTTTACCTACATAATCTGGGCCGGCAACTGATACCCACTGTGGATAAGCTAACACCTCATACCCGGAACCAGCCTCAGCTAAA
Source organism: Gammaproteobacteria bacterium (assembly GCA_038924245.1). Classification (GTDB taxonomy): domain Bacteria; phylum Pseudomonadota; class Gammaproteobacteria; order SURF-13; family SURF-13; genus SURF-13. The sequence goes on from JBCKVB010000049.1 coordinate 1,245, forward strand.
TCATAGCTCGTTCCAAGTAATGAAATGATTTGATCTTTTGATGCGCCTATTTCCAATTGTTGGGTAGGAAATGGAGAATAATTCTGGTCATATTTATTGAAGTCCGCGTGCGCCCAGCTTGACCCGCTCGGATTGGATGCGCAGCCATTCAATACGAGCAACATCGTAACTAAACCGAAATATCTCATAGTCTCTCCAAGATAGTTAACGTTAATTAGACGACATTTTTGTCGTATAACTCAAAACAATATGCCGTTCCGGAAAACGCGACATCCCCTGATAAGCCACCAAAACTACTCGACCAAGCGGCCTAACGCATCCGTGTGAAGCATTACAGCAAGCGCACGGAGCAGGCTTATGTACACTGGATTAAACGCTATATTTTCTTCCACGACAAGCGCCGCAAGCTCCGAACCAGAAAAGAGCTTAATCACTTTGCTGTTCCTTTATACGTCAACACGTTGCCGTTAGCGTCATAAATATGCTCATAGAAATTTTCATTGATGTCCTCGAATGTCAACTCGTTTCCGTTAGCATCATAAGTGCGCACCGAAAGCGGGAGCCACCATAGGGGAACTCCAGAATTAATTCCGTGCACTCCTTCTGCGTTCCTTCTCAGCGACTTAAACCATGCCTCATTCATGTCGCCCAGTGTTACCTGTTGGATAGCCTCAAGATCGTCCCATCCTTCCTCCGGGAGGTACACAGGACGCGCCAGAATCTGGTCACGATAGGTTACGATAGACTTGAGCAGTGCTTCTTTGTACTCGGCGTCCACGGGCAAGCTAAGCACATCGCTGCGCAGCAGTGCGATTCGGGGATGCTCATGGAATGGGGGCTTCGGCACCACCACCGACGCAGGTAACGGCACCGGCAGCTCCAAGACCTCGGGACGTGCAAGCACCAGCCGAGGCAGCGCAATAGCTGCACCGAGCCCTAGCAGGCGCGCAAGGAACTGTCTGCGAGTGATTTTGTTAAGACCGTACATTATCGCCGTCTCCAGTATTGGAGTCTCGTTTAGCAATTTGTTTTGCGACGCTGCAAGTGAGACGAAATTGCGTCGGTGAAAAAGAACTTAGCGCCCGCAAGCTGAAGCTCAAATCGGCGCTACATGCACAATACTACCCGGGGCATGAGTTTGTCAATACAGAATAGACCATACCCGTGACATACCCAGTCTCTTCCCGTTGCTACTGGCATACAGGTGCGTTGGCTTCATGGGCAGGTTCCGGGCACGAGAAACGGGTGAACGCGGTCGGCTGTGCCGGGGTGGCTGGAGAGCAGGCTGGTTTCGCCGGGGGCGCTTTTATCCAGCCGTTGCAGGATGTTGGCAAAGTGCCGGTGCGGAATGCAGCGCGCATTGAGCCAGTGCAGGGCATACGCATCGGCTTCGCGTTCCATGTCGCGCGAATAGCCATTTTGCAGCAGCAGGCTGGGCAGCCCCGCAGCCAGATCGGAGATGCTGCCGATGTCGCCGGTGACCGCAACCAGAACCACGCCCGCGCCGATGCTTTGCAGCGCCATCCGCAAACTGTGGCGATGCTGGACATGGCCCAGTTCGTGGGCGAGAATGGCCAGCACCTCCTCGTCGTGCTGGGCCAGGTTAACCAGCGCATCGGTCAGCACGACCGTGCCGCCGGGCAGCGCCATGGCATTGGCGCCGAACAGACGGCTATCGCGGAACAACAGTCGATAGGGCGGGCAGGTTTGTTTTGCACATTGCGCGGCGAGCTTTTGCGCGAGTACCTGCTGGCGTGCGGCGGACAGCGTGCTGGGCGAAAGGCTGATTTTTTCCATCAACGCCAGCGATTGCTCGCCGATACTGCGGTCCACACCGGCAGGTAGGGCGTGCGCGGCGAACTGGGCTGCGGCGGGCACACCCAAACGTAGCACGGCAAGCATGATGAGCACCGAAATTGCCAGCGCGGCGATGGCGTAGCCAAGACGGCTTTCCAGGTGGCGCGCCCAGCGTTCGGGACGATTGGATTGCGTGGCGGCGGCGAGCTCAGCGAGTGCCGCGTGGTCGGCGCTGTGCAGCTCGCGCGCATCGGGAAGATGCACCACGCCGCGCGCCGCGCCGACCGGCGGTGCGGCGACGACTTCCACGAGCGCAAAAGCGAGCGCGATTCCTTCACCCTCGATGTGCAGTTGTCCGGCCTCGATGAAGGCCATGACGGGATGGGCGCGCGAGGTGCGGCCGTCGAAAAAATCGCCGGGGAAGCGTGTCACGTCACCCCGATACTGACATCGAACAGGTCGCCAATTTCGGCGCCGGTGGCGGTGCTGCCTTGCTGCTGGCCGGCGATGAACTGTCCCAGGTCGGTGGGCCCGGCAACGGTCAGGTGAGCCGCACGGTAACGGGCCAGACGCACCTTGGCCCAGGGGATGAAGATGCCGACGGTGAGCACAATCAAGACCAGATTCGACAGATAAATCCAGATCAGGTCGCGGGCGCGTTGGCTGGACTTGAAACCGACTGGCCCCAGTGTGGTCGAGTTGTAGAGCAGGTTGGCGGTGCGCGCCATGATTAGGGCGCTGACGACGATGAGAATCATCAGAAGATAGAACGTTACTATGCCGGTCAAGAGGGCAAGCGGCAGCAGCATCAACATCAAGGCGATACTTGCGATACTCAGCAGATACACCCCACAGAACGGTCTGGACGTGCCCTGATAGCGCGCGGCGGTCTGGCCGTACACCGTGTTTTCGGCGATGAATTTGACTCGCCGGTAGGCGAGGTAAGGCAGGATCAGGCCGAGCGTGAGGATGATCAGAAGTTGCAGACCAATATAAATGCGAGCGGCCTCACCGACCGTGCCGGTGAAATCGAAGCGCAATCCGCGGTAGGCGCTCATCCGTGCACGGAAGCGTAGGCCCGACACCACGATCCAAGGCAGGGCAATAAAAAAGGCGACCAACAACGCAATGGCGAGCATCGGCGCGAAATAGCTGGTCGCGTAATACGCCACCAGTGCCGCCAGTGCGCTCAGCCGTCCTTTGAGTATCTGTATCGGCGAGGCGAGGTAGGAAAACGCCTGGTTGTCGAGCAGGGTGTGCCCGTAAAACCAGCGCAAGGTACGCACCTTGGCCCAGGCCGAATAGATGCCGAGGGTACAGAGCGTGAGCGCAATGTTGACGATCCAGATGACGAAATACTCGCCGCCGCGACCGGTGAACTGCATCGGATAGTGCTGGGTGTTGGACATGGCCTCTACTTAACGGTGTGAGTGATTACCGGACATGGGGGTCCTCAAAAACTTTCGAACGCATCTTCTCTCGTTCTTCGGTGGAGGCTCGCCGATACTCCCGCATACCCGCAAAGTGCCCGCCGAACTCTGGCTCGAGCCCCTGATCTATGCGGGCCATCATCCGGGCGCGCCGCTTGTTCACCGGCGACAACTCATCGAAGTGCAGATCAGCTCGATCTACCCCTTCTACTACAGGGGCGAGTTGAGAGGCCGCGTACGGGTCCTCACTGTAGATAGATTCCCCATGAGAATAATAAGAAATGGCAATGACTGCCAAGAGGAAGAATGCTGCCCCCAGTGACAATAAGGCTCTGGCCTTCGCTTCAACTGAGAATAAGGCTCTGGCCTTCGCCTTAACAAGGAATAGCTTTCTCAAGATTTCCATCCTCTAAGGATAGCACCTTGATACTTGTAGCTATACCCCGTGGGCGCGTTGGGGAGATTTCCTATAACACGCACGCGCGCGCGTACTGCTAGGGGAACTCACACAAGGTTGTGCCCGGAGGGTAGCTCTCGGCCTGCATCACCCAGCAGTTCCTTTGTGGCCGTGCCGTCGGCAATACGCTTACCTAGGAAGTCTAGAATGGCGGCGCAGACGCTTGGATGCTTGACTCGGATGCCGTTCTGCCCCAGCCACCAAATCAAGCGGCGCAGGGGAACGGATGCGATTGGGCACCCCTGGTACTGCCCGGCGGGCATGGCCACGTTGTCAGGCCATACCATGTCGGTGGTTGTGTTGTCAGTCATTTTAGGTAATCCCTCCTTTCGCAGTAGCGGCGGCGCCGCCTGTTCTATAAGCTCCTGTACGGACACTTACATCAAATCAGCCATCGATTCACCCAATGAACCCAATTTGGTAGCGATTCCTGAAAGCGCTGCAGCCGCGAAGGCATCATGCTCGTTCTTCAGTCGCCTAAATGTATGCCGGTGCATTCCCTTGGGTTTCCCCCATCCCTCTGGATTCAAGATGCCTGGCTCCCAGCCTAGTCGCTCCCGTATTTTATTCGCCCGCCTTAAGGCCCTGTCATAGCCAGTTTCCCTCTGACTCGGGTAGGCTAACCGGTAACAGTGCCGACAGGCATAGATGCCGCCGCCGAAGAGGATGGCCACGCGCCGACAGCAGCCGCTCGCCGGGCAGATAAACCAGGGGCGTTTCCCGCCAAGGCGGCAGGGTGTCCAGGCCAGGTATATGGGATAGCTTTCATCCTTCCAATTATCCTCGCCTATGTTTTGGTGGCGATAGGTTAGAATCACCCGATCCGCTTCTGTGCGTACCTGTATGGAGCCCACTGTCTCGCCGTCACGTGACCACCACGAGACGAATGATTGGTTCGGCGCGAGCAATCCGTCCCGCTTCCAGCGTCGCACATCGATCGAGCGATAATCACTGGTGGTGTTTTTTGCTCCGTAGTGCATGTGTATCCTTGCTACCTATCCGTCCCAATATTTCCGAAATCATTAGCCAGATCGGTCAGTGTCCTGGGTGCCATCAAAGTGTTGATGCAGGGTGATTCTGGCGCCGCGCACCCCCAATCCCGTCCCGCTGGTGGCTACTTGCATCAACCGCCTTATTTCGCTCTTTCCCACTGTCGAATATAACGTTAGTCGACACAAGTGCCTGCACCAGTTATCTCACCAGACTCATTGATCCATATATCTCGTCGGCCAATGTTAATCTGCAATGTTTTCTCTGTTGTGCGTTCTATAAACCGCGCTTTAACCAGCCCTTCTTCGAGGAATGGCGTGGCAAAATGTTGGTCAATAATTTCTTTCAATCGTTCCAAGGTCAGCATGATTTCCTCCTATTGTGGCTGCGTTCAATGGTGCAGCCTAACCCATCATTCCAGCGGGACGGGCAAAAAGCCGCCTGCCCTGAATTCATATGTCAATGCAGCGCGAACTGTCTGGTTTGCCCCCCGCTTTAGGCTTGGTCTTGCCTCTCCAGCAGCGCCGACAGCAGCACCTGATACTCGCTTCTGCATAGGTGTGAGCTTCAGATCAGGTTGTCGCCGGACAGTTGGGAGGGTTGGGAGGGTTTTTGGGGTAGTGTCTCCATGTAGGGGTGTTAGCTGAACTTCCCGGAAAACTGTCCAAACTGTCCAAACTGTCCAACAAGCCAATGCCGCGATAGACGACGGTGCCGCATTTGTCCTTGGGGAATCCTCTGTTGCCCAGCTTGAGGCCGAACTTGGTGTTGGATAGCGGGTGGCCGCCGTTGTCCTCCACCCAGTGCTTGTAGCTGCCATACAGCGCGCTGGCTTTGGCGGTGGCATTTGGTGCGGTGACACAGCATTCTTCGATCCACTTGCCGATCAAGTCCATTTCACTTTTGTATTCCTCGGTGGCGGCGATGACTTCCGGTGGCGGGTTCAATCCTTGGGATTGCCATGCGATGCAGCCTTGCACGGCCCATGCGAGGATGCCGGGGTATTCTCTCCTCAGTTTTTCTGGCAAGCTTTTGTCGCGGTCTTCCGGTGGGATGGTGACGGTGAATGGCACCAGATGGATGCGCCGCCAGATAGCGTAGTCGTCGCCTCGGATGACAGGCTTGTGGTTTGCACCCATCCAGATTTTGAAATTGGGGATGTACTCAAAATACTCGGCAAACAGAAAGCGCGCCGCGATTACATCGCCGCCGGTCAGCTGCTTAATCATGGATTCGGCGAAGCGACGGCCGTCCTCTGTTTCCGAGGTGGCTACGAAACGCGCACCACGCAGGCGGGCGATGTCGTTGGGAATGTTGCCGCCACCTTGTTTGACCATGAGGGTTTCGGCGGGGCATTGCATGGCGTAGTCGCCCAGCAGTTCTTTGATGGCGTTGAGCAGTGTGCTTTTTCCGTTGGCTCCGCTACCATGGAGAAAGAACAGGCATTGCTCGCCAGTGTCGCCAGTGAGGCTGTAGCCGATGGCGCGCTGGATAAAATCTACCAGCGCCTGGTTGCCGCCCATGATGCGTTGCAGGAACTCAATGAACCGGGGCGCTTTTGCGTCGGGTTTGTAGGCTACATGCGCCTGCTTGGTAATGTGATCCTTCCGGCGTTGTACGCGCAGCGCGCCGGTGCGCAGGTTGATGACGCCATTGGTGACGCCCAGAAGGTAGTTGTCCTGATCCAGTGCGCTGGTTCGCACCG
>JBCKVB010000050.1:0-7534 GCA_038924245.1 Gammaproteobacteria bacterium
AGTCTCATGGTCATAACAATACGAAAAGGCCAAGCATTCCGCCTAGCCTTTTCCTTTAACTGAAGTATATCAGTAGCGCTTATTTTTTATTCATTTTATCCTTGACGAGCCCATGCTCTTTTCCGCCTTATCATCTTTGATATGGGCCGCCGATTACACCGCACAGATGCAAACCACAGTGTAAGCAGCGTCAGGTAATGAGACAATCACTTTACGCTGAAGTTGGTAAATTATCAAAACTTAATAGCCGTTTATGTTATAAGTAAAACAATAAGATATAATGTTATATTAAGGTTAAATATGTCATCTAAAAATCGCCTGCCCCCCTGCTTACCCCCCGAATGGTCGCCGCAGAGCGCCATCATGCTGACCTGGCCGCACATGCACGGTGACTGGCGCGAACACCTGAGCCAGGTGGAGCCGGTCTTCGTGGAAATCGCGTGCGTGGTCAGCCGATATGAACAGATCATCATCAGCGCCTGTGACACCGCGCATCTGCACCATGTGCGTGATGTGCTGCAAACTTCGGGTGCAAACATGCGGCATGTACATTTGCTTCAAGTACCGAGCAATGACACCTGGGCGCGCGATCACGGGCCGATTACCGTGCTGCGCGACGGCAGACCCTGCTTGCTGGATTTCACCTTCAACGGCTGGGGCGGGAAATTCGAGGCGGATTTGGACAATCAGATCACACCGCGCCTGCATCGGCTCGGCGCATTTGGAAAAACGCCTCTGCAAACCATCCCCTTCGTGCTGGAAGGCGGCAGCATCGAGGCGGACGGCGCGGGCGCGTTGCTCACCACTTCGCGCTGCCTGCTCTCGCAAACACGCAATCCCGGCCTCTCGCGCCAGACGGTCGAGGCACGCCTGAAGGAATGGTTCGGTGTAGAGCGCGTGCTGTGGCTGGAGCACGGCTATCTTGCGGGCGATGACACCGACAGCCACATTGATACACTGGCGCGCTTTTGCAATACGGACACGATCTGTTATGTCGCCTGTGACAATCCCCAGGATGGGCATTACGCCGAACTCAAGCTCATGGAGCAGGAACTGAAACAACTGCGCACGGGCGATGGAGAACCTTATCGTCTTGTGCCCCTGCCCTGGCCGCAGGCAAAGTACGCTGATGACGGCCGCCGTCTGCCCGCGACTTACGCCAACTTTTTAATCATCAACGGCGCGGTGCTGGCCCCGACTTACGACGATGCCAGCGATGGCTTGGCGCTGGAGCGCATCCGGCAGTGCTTTCCTGAACGCGAGGTCATCGGCATCCCCTGCTCAGCCCTGATCCGGCAATACGGCAGCCTGCACTGTGTCAGCATGCAGTTGCCCGCGGGCGTACTGTAGAATAGTGCGATGACTGTCTTGAAAACCGCCTTGGTGCAGCACGCGTGCGGCGCGGAGCGCGCGCAGAACCTTGCCGCGAGCGTGCGCGGCATCCGCGCAGCCGCCGCTCAAGGCGCGCGCCTCGTCGTGCTGCAAGAGTTGCACGCCAGTTTGTATTTTTGCCAGAGCGAAGATGCGCGCAATTTTGATCTGGCCGAACCCATCCCCGGCCCGGCCACGGAACAACTGGCCGCGCTCGCGCGTGAACTGCACGTCGTCATCGTCGCCTCGTTGTTCGAGCGCCGCGCGGCGGGCGTGTATCACAATACCGCCGTGGTGCTGGACAGCGACGGACGCCTGGCGGGCAAATACCGCAAGATGCACATCCCCGATGACCCCGGCTATCACGAGAAATTTTACTTCACGCCCGGCGATCTCGGCTTCACGCCCATCGCCACTTCTGTGGGAAAATTGGGCGTACTGGTGTGCTGGGATCAGTGGTACCCGGAAGCGGCGCGTCTCATGGCGCTGCACGGCGCGGACCTGTTGATCTACCCCACCACCATCGGCTGGGATCGCAATGACAGCGCGGATGAACAGCAGCGCCAGCGCGACGCCTGGCTCACCAGCCAGCGCGCGCATGCCATCGCCAACGGCCTGCCGCTCGTCGCCTGCAACCGCACCGGCTGGGAAGCGCACCCGGAGCATCCCGCGCAAGGCATACAATTCTGGGGGTCGAGCTTTGTGTGCGGACCGCAAGGCGAACTGCTGGCGCAGGCGCCCACCGATAGTCCCGCGCTCATTGTCACCGACATAGACCTGAAGCGTTCGGAACAAGTGCGCCGCATCTGGCCCTATCTGCGCGATCGGCGCATAGACGCCTACGGCGATATCCTGAAACGTTACGCAGATTAGCCCGTGACGCCGCGCCCGTACTCGCGCGCTGCGGAATTATTAGCCGCGGTGCTGAGCAGCCCCCAGCCCGCCGACCGCGAGATCGAGCGTTACTTTCGCAGTCATCGTGAGATGGGAGCAAAGGATCGCGCCTTCGCCGCCGAAGCGGTGTATGCCTGTCTGCGTCACAAGCGCCTGCTGAAACATCAAATTGATACAGCCACGCCGCAGAACCTGCTCGCGGCCCATCTGGTCACGCAGCAAGGCTGGAGCGCGCGCGCGTTGCAGGAAGCGGGTTACAGAGGCGATGCCCCCGCGTTGGTCGCGCGCATCCGCCAAACCGATCTTCGCCAACTGCCGCCCGCCGTGCGCGTGTCGCTGCCGGATTGGATTTACACCTCTTTATCGGCGCAGTTGGGTGAGAGCGAAGCACTGGCCCTGGCCGAGGCGCTCAACCAACCCGCGCCGGTGGACGTGCGCGTCAACACCCTCAAGGCCAAGCGCGATGAAGCCGCCGCTACGCTGGCCACGGAAGGCCACCCCTGCGAACCGACCCCTTACTCACCTTTCGGCTTGCGTCTGAACGAGCGAGCGCCGCTGTTCAAGACGCGCGCCTTTCAGGAAGGCCTGATAGAAATACAGGACGAAGGCAGTCAACTGCTGGCCCTGCTGATGGAACCCAAACGTCAGGAGATGGTGGCGGATTTTTGCGCGGGCGGCGGCGGCAAGACGCTGGCCCTGGGCGCACTCATGGCCAATACCGGCACTTTATACGCCTTCGATGTGTTGGAAAAACGCCTGGCCAAAATGAAACCCAGGCTGGCGCGCGCCGGTCTCGACACGGTGCGGCGCGTGGTCATTGAACACGAGCGCGACAATCGCGTGCAACGCCTGCGCGGCAAGATGGATCGCGTGCTGGTGGACGCGCCCTGCACCGGCCTCGGCACACTGCGCCGCAATCCAGATATTAAATGGCGCACGCCTGATCTGAACGTCATCACCGCACTGCAACGGCGCATCCTGGAAGCCGCCGCCACGCTGGTCAAGCCGGGCGGACGGCTGGTATACGCCACGTGCAGCCCGTTGCGCGAAGAGAACGACGCCGTCATCGAGTGGTTTCTGGCCGCGCACCCGGAGTTCCGCGTGATTCCGGCGGCCGGAATTCTCGCGCGCAAACACATCCCGCTCACCCTGCCCGCGCATGACCAGGCCCTGCGCCTTTACACCCACCGCCACCACACCGACACCTTTTACGCCATCGCTCTGGAACGTTTGGCAGGATTGCCAAACGGCACCGCCGAAGGCGGCCCGCAGGGCGAGGAACAGGGATGTTCCTCGTGAACGTGCAGCGCCGCGCTGATTTATGCGATAATATTTAGCTCAAATAACAAGTTGACTCGACAATGATACTGATACTCAAACCCGACACCGACAAGAACAACGCCGAATACCGGCAGCTTATGAATCATCTGAGCAACCTTCCCGAGATTCAGGTCCGTGTACATGATGAGGTGGGCGCACAGCGCACCCTCACCGAGATCTATCTCATCGGCGACACGTTGTCGCTTGGCCTCGACGACATGAATAGCCTGCCTTGCGTGGAACGCGCGGTGCGCGTGACCGAGGAATACCGCATCCTGGGCCGGCACAAAGACGACAACCGCCCTACCTATTTCGACTACAACGGCGTGCGTTTCAGCCAGGACACCCTCAACGTGTTTGCGGGCCTGTGCGCGGTGGATACGCGCGAACATGTCGAGATGATGGTGAAGGCGCTGCGCGACAACGGCCAGGTGTGCACGCGCATGGGCGCCTACAAGCCGCGCACCAACCCCTATTCATTCCAGGGACACGGCAAGACCTGCCTGCCCTATGTATTTGAGCTGGCCGGGAAATACGGCATCAAGGTCATCGCCATGGAGATCACCCACGAGTCACACGTGGACGAGATCCGCGCGGCCCTGAAACAAACCGGCAATTCCACCGGCGTCATGCTGCAAATCGGCACGCGCAACACACAGAACTTTGAACTGCTGAAAATCGTCGGCCGCCAGCGCGAATTTCCGGTACTACTCAAACGCGGCTTCGGCATCACGCTGGAAGAATCGCTCAACGCCGCCGAATATCTGGCCAGCGAAGGCAACCGCAATGTGGTGTTCGGACTGCGTGGTATGAAGACCAATACCGCTGACCCGCACCGCAACTTCGTGGACTTCGCGCACGTGCCGGTGGTCAAACGCCTCACGCGCATGCCGGTGTGCATAGACCCATCGCACTCAGTCGGTTCGCGCGACCGCGCCCCGGACGGCATACTCGATGTAATGCACGTCACCGCGCAAGGGGTGATCGCCGGAGCCAATATGATTTTAGTAGATTTTCATCCCGCGCCGCACAAGGCCATGGTGGACGGCCCGCAGGCGCTCACGCTGGAAGAACTGCCCTACTTCCTGGAAGACGTGCGCATCGCGCGCGCAGCCTACGAAAAACGCCGATCCCTGGCGCAAAACGCCATCTCAAAAAAAACCGCAGCTTGATGTTATTCAGACCCAAGCAGGGTGCAGTCACATTCGGCGCAATGCCCCTCGGTTATTGCGCCCTACCGCGCTAGCAAATTACAGGCAATAAATAAATCTGTCCCCTTTTTCTGTCCGATTTTTCAGAGTTTCCACAAATATTCCGGTGTGACAGATCAGCGATTTTGCTTGCTCTCGCGCAAGATGGCGATCACCTCCTCGTCCTCCACCTGGGGGAAATCGCGATAAAACTGCCCCACCGCCTGGAAATACTCCGGCGTATGCAGGCAGATCACTTCATCGGCATAAGCCTCAACCTTGCGCAAGGTATCGGGAGGCGCCACCGGCACGGCGGCGATTAACTTCTCCGGTTTTTTGGCGCGCAGCGCGTGCAGGGCTGAAATCATCGTGGCGCCCGTGGCCAGGCCGTCGTCCACCACGATCACAATGCGGCCTTGCGGGTCCACGGGGGGATGCACCGGGGTATATTGGGCGCGGCGTTTGCGCATGGTTGCGAGCTGCGCCTGCTTCTCGCGTTCGATATATTCACGGCTGGCGCCCACGCTCGCGGCATGGTCCGCGATATAAGTCCAGCCGCTCTCATCCACCGAGCCGATGGCGAATTCGGGGCTGCCCGGGGCGCTGATCTTCCTCACCAGCACCACGTCCATCTCGCCGTCCAGCTCAGCGGCGATCAGTTTCGCCATGGGCGCCGCGCCGCGCGGTATGGCGAGAATCAGGGGATGCTTGCCCCGGTAATGAGCGAGACTTTCCGCAAGCAGCCGCGCGGCCTCGGCCCGGTTTTCGAATATCATGTTATTCCTCCGGTTAGACTGACAGGGCAATCAATCGTTATGGCGTGCGCAAGCTGCCGGGCGATGCTGATCACGCGCACCGCGCGCGGGACTTGAGTGTCAAGTGTGTCGCTTACCAGAATTTTATCAATCGGGGCCTTGGCCATAATGCCGCGACTCGGCGCGGAGAAGATCGCGTGCGTCGCGGCCACCGTAATGGATTTGGCGCCCTGTTGTTTCAGTAACGCCGCGGCGGAGGCGATGGTGCGTCCGGTGTCTATCATGTCGTCCACCATCAGCACCCTTTTCCCCGCCACCGGATAGCGCGCTCCTCCGCGTGCGACGATATTGTGCTTGGGACGGCGCTTGGGGATGGTGATGACAGGCAGACCCTGCGCCACGCTCTCCGCGCGCCGCCGCGCGCCCTCATCGGGCGCGACGACGATATCCACTTTTTGCGCGATACTGCGCCGCACCATGTCCGGCAGGCACAGTAGCTCGATGTGGGGAGACAGCATGGCGCGCAGCGCCGCGCTGTGCAGGTCCACGAACACCCTGCGCCGCGCGGGAATGCGGTTGATGATTTCGGCGATCATGCGCGCCAGCACCGCCTCGCCTTGTTCGGATTGTCTGTCCTGACGGCTGTAACCGAGATAGGGAATGCACAGCGTGGCGATGGCAATACCGCTGTCTTGCAGGGCTTGTGCCAGCGCCAGCAATTCAAACAGCGAGTAAGGCGCCTCGGTGATATTGCCCAGCAATATGGCCGAGGCGGGCTTTTTTAAAAATTTGAGCCGGAAATAATACTCACCGTCCGCGAATTGCTTGACTTCATAGTTCAACAAGCGGACGCCCTTATAGCGCGCGACCTTTCGCGCCAGGCGCAGGCAATTTTTTGTCGCCAGTATCACCACCCTACCCCTTGATACACAAAATCAATGAGTAAGTGCAAAGGGGTCAAGTTCATTGTATGACTACCCTACCTCGTCTCACCTGCTCTAATCTAATTGCTTCGCCAGGGGCATGCGGGGAAGGGCAGGATAACACGGTTCATAGTCATACAATGAACTTGACCCCTTTTTTCCACGCGCAGCCTACGAAAAACGCCGCGCCTTGGCGCAGGACGCAGCCACAAAGAAAACCGCCGATTGATGTGATTCAGGCCCGATCAGGGCCGTAGGGCGCATTAGGCGAAAGCCGTAATGCGCCGAATGGTCAACTTTCACATTCGGCGCAATGCCCTTCGGTTATTGCGCCCTACCGCGCTGTAACGATGCACTTTTGGCAGGCTTGATTTGCCCATAAGACACCTCCATTGGGTTAGGTGGGGGTGTCAACTATTTTGGGGGAAGGTTAGCGTCCCGCTTGAGCGTCGGGTTAGGCGTGTTCATTACTGCAAAGGCAAAAGGCAAGACCTGACCCCTAGCTTCCCCGCGTGGTGTTTGATTAGCGGTCACGCTTTGACCTCCGTAACGCCAGGTTCGGGCGGCGACAGCCCAAGCGGCGTGAAGAAGTGGCTTACAACTAGTGCTCGAACACCACGACTCGCTATCTCAAGGTGGGAAATATCTGTTGCGGACAAGGCCAAACCTGCGGTGATATGTGCGAGCCCTTTGTTCGCCGTGTGCAGAACGCCTGCGAGTGCGGCTTCTGCTTCGGACTGCGGTCCTTGATACCGAGTTATTGCCTCTTGTGGCGTAACCAGTGGCAATGGGCCGTTTGAATTGGAGAAGTGCTCAATTACCACATCATCCTTCTTGTTCTTCTTAGGATCTCGGCAGATGAGTTTTGTTGAATCTGCAGGATCTGCTTTCAGGCCAAGAAAGTCCAATAGTGCACGACAATGAATGAGACCTGATTCCAGGACAGGATTAGTGTATGCATTCGAGTTGCCCGTTATCCTGAGCTTTTCATCGAAGTAGATCTTCATCGCCTTTGGTTCATCCCATGAGCTTCGAAGCCGGGCAGCCGAATTTGCTGCATCTACGGCCTGTAGCCGATATG
>JBCKVB010000051.1:0-6952 GCA_038924245.1 Gammaproteobacteria bacterium
GCGAATCGTTAATATTTCTTAGTTAAGGAGCATAAAATGCAAACACTTACTGCCAGCGAGGCTCGCGCGAATCGTTAATATTTCTTAGTTAAGGAGCACAAAATGCAAACACTTACTGCCAGCGAGGCTCGCGCGAATCTGTACCGGCTCATTGATGAGGCAGCAGAGTCTCATGAACCAATCATCATTTCTGGGAAGCGCAGCAGTGCTGTACTGCTCTCTGCGGAAGACTGGAACGCAATTCAGGAAACTTTGTACCTGCTTGCCTTGCCTGGCATGCGCGAGTCCATAAAGGCAGGTATGGCTGAGTCCCTAGCAAAAAGTGCGAAAGAGCTTAAGTGGTGAGTTGGGAGATTGTTTATGCCAAGCAAGCAATGAAAGATGCTAAGAAGCTTGCTGCAAGTGGCCTCAAGCCAAAGGCACAAAAGCTGCTCGCGGTGCTTGCCAACGATCCATTTCAGAATCCACCGCCCTTCGAGAAGTTGGTCGGTGATCTTGCTGGTGCTTACTCGCGTCGCATCAATATTCAGCACCGTATCGTGTACGAAGTCTTTACCAAAGAGAAAACCGTTCGTGTCCTGCGTATGTGGACGCACTATGAATGAGCGGGCTAACCCTGCGCTCAAGAAACGGCATAAAGGGGGCAGGCCTAGCGATATAGCGCCCCCGTGTTATATTCCCTCCATCATGCCCCGCCCCATCCGAATAGCAAGCGTAGCGTGCGCTGTGCGCACGTTAAAATATCAACTCCCGCTGTAACGCACGCAGGCGCGCTCGGTTTCCCACATCGTCACGCTGCTCACGCGCACGCGTTCGTTGTTGAGCGTTTTGGATAGGCCCTGGTAAAAAAACGCGGCGATGTTTTCCGCGGTGGGGTTCACCTTGTTAAACGGCTCGATGTCGTTTAAATAGCGGTGGTCAAGTTGCTTGGCGAGCGAGCGCGTGGCGTTTTTGATGACCTTGAAGTCCACGCCCATGCCCACCGCATCCAACTGCTCCGCCACCACCTCGACTTCGATTTTCCAGTTGTGGCCGTGCATGCGGTTGCAGTCGCCGGGGTAGTCGCGCAGGGTGTGCGCCGAGGCGAAGTCCTCGACGATTTTTAAGGTGTAGCGCGCTGACATATCAGGCCCCCTGAGCGACGCGCTCTGTTTCAAAATGCGCGCGCACCGCGTTCAGTACGCCTACGGCATCCAGCCCGCAGTCACTGAGCAATTCTTCGCGTGTTCCCTGTTCGATGAAGCGGTCGGGTAGGCCGAGATTGATGATGGGAACCAGTGCGCCCGCTTCCGCCAGGCACTCATTGACCGCGCCGCCCGCGCCGCCCATGACCACGTTGTCCTCCAGCGTAACCAGCAGTTCGTGCGTGGCGGCGGTCTGTAGTATCAGGTTGACATCCAGCGGCTTGACGAAGCGCATGTTGATGACCGTGGCGTTGAGATCTTCCGCCGCGGCGAGCGCGGGTTGCAGCAGGGCGCCGAAGGCGAGCAGGGCGATCTTTTTACCCTTGCGCCGCACTTCCGCTTTGCCGATGGGGAGTGTAGTCAACGCGGGCTTGATGGCGGCGCCTGGGCCGGCGCCGCGCGGATAGCGCACCGCCGCCGGGCCGTCATGCATAAAGCCGGTGGAAAGCATGGCGCGGCACTCGCTTTCATCGCTCGGCGTCATGAGGACAAGATTCGGCACGCAGCGCATAAAACTCAGATCGAAGCTGCCCGCATGTGTGGGGCCGTCGGGGCCGACTAGGCCGGCGCGGTCTATAGCAAACAGCACCGGCAGGTTTTGCAGCGCGACGTCGTGGATAAGCTGGTCGTATGCGCGCTGTAAAAACGTGGAGTAGATCGCCACTACCGGCTTGAACCCTTCGCACGCGAGGCCCGCGGCGAGTGTCACGGCATGTTGCTCGGCGATGCCCACGTCGAAATAACGTTCAGGATATTTTTCAGAAAACTTCACCAGGCCCGATCCCTCGCGCATCGCGGGCGTAATGGCGACGAGGCGCGGTTCGCGCTCGGCCATGTCGCACAGCCAGTCGCCGAACACCTGCGTGTAGCTCGGCTTGCCGCCGGGCTTGCCCAGCGGCTCGCCGCTTTCGATGTCGAACGCGGCGACGCCGTGATACGCGCACGGGTCGCTCTCGGCGGGATGATACCCCTTGCCCTTTTGCGTGACCACGTGCAAAAACTGCGGGCCTTTGAGCGCGCGCATGTTGCGTAGCGTGGTGAGCAGCGTGGGAAGATCATGGCCGTCTATCGGACCGATGTAGTTAAAGCCCATTTCCTCAAACAGGGTGCCGGGCGTCACCATGCCCTTCATGTGCTCCTCGGCGCGGCGCGCCCATTCTTGCACCGGCGGCACGGCGGCGAGCATGCGCTTGCCGCGTTCGCGCACCGTGGAATAAATCTTGCCCGACAGAACGCGCGCCAGATAATTGGACATGCCGCCCACGTTGGGCGAGATGGACATGTCGTTGTCATTCAAAATCACCAGCAGATCGGTGGCGAGATCGCCCGCGTGATTCAGCGCCTCGAACGATAAACCCGCGGTGAGTGAGCCATCGCCCAGCACCGCGATGATTTTGCGTTCCCCCTCACCCTGCGGCTTCGCCCCCCTCGCTTCGCTCTCCCCGGAGGGAGAGGGTGTATTTAAGGACTGCGCGATGGCCATGCCCAGCGCAGCGGACACCGCCGTGCCCGCGTGACCCGCGCCGAAGGCGTCATACAGGCTTTCGTCGCGCTTGGGAAACCCGGCCAGACCGTTTTTGCGGCGCAGGCTTTGCATGGCCTCGCGCCGGCCGGTGAGGATTTTATGCGGATAGCTTTGATGGCCGGTGTCCCACACCAGGCGGTCGTGCGGCGTGTTGAAGACATAATGCAGCGCGATGGTGAGCTCCACCGTGCCCAGCCCCGCCGCCAGATGGCCGCCGGTGCGCCCCACCGATTCAATCAAAAACGCGCGCAACTCAGCGGCGAGCGGGGCGAGTTGCGCTTCGTCAAACCGGCGTAAGTCATCCGGCGTGTGTACTGTTTCTAGTAGAGGATACATGGGGCGGCGTTGAGTGAATGGTGAGGCTGACAGCGTGTGTCACTTTAGCACAAAGCGCTGTACTGGGGTATCCTAACTTTCCCTGGCCACAATGTGGTGCGCGAGCCAGCGCAGCGGGTCGGCGCGGCCGTTCATGCCCGCCAGGTGTTCCAGGGCTTCGTCGCGCAGGTCGCGGGCGATTTGCCGGGACTGGTTGAGGCCGAGCAGCGCGGGGTAGGTGGGCTTGTTGCGCGCGCGATCCGCGCCGTGGGTTTTGCCCAGTGTTTGCGTGTCGCCGGTTTCATCCAGGATGTCGTCTTGAATCTGAAACGCCAGGCCGATGCGCTTGGCGTAACGGTCAAGCTTGCTCAATAGGGCCGGATCCACATCCGGGCCGCAGTAGGCGCCGAGCAATACGCTGGCGCGGATCAGCGCGCCGGTCTTCTGTATGTGCATCAGCTCCATCTCGGCCAGGCTCAGGCTCTTGCCGGCAGCCGCGAGGTCCAGTGCCTGGCCGCCCGCCATGCCGTGCGAGCCGCTTGCCTGCGCGAGCGTTTCAATCATCCGCACGCGCCCGCGGTCACTGATCGAAGACGGCGCGGCGAGCAAGTGAAATGCGAGCGCGATCAGCGCATCGCCGGCGAGGATGGCGGTCGCCTCGCCGAAGCGTTTGTGACAGGTCGGTTTGCCGCGGCGCAGGTCATCGTTGTCCATGGCGGGCAGATCATCGTGCACCAGCGAGTAGGCGTGGATCATCTCCACCGCGCACGCGGGCGCATCAAGCAGCGCCGGCTCCGCACCCACGGCGTTTCCGGCGGCGTATGTCAGCGCGGGGCGGATGCGCTTGCCGCCGTCCAGCACCGCGTAACGCATCGCGCGATGCAAATCCGCGGGGGCGGATTCAGCGGACGGCAGGTAATGATTCAGCGCGCGTTGAACGCGCGCCTGATACTCGTTGAGCAGCGCTTCGAGTGACATGGTGGGTGACCGGAAAGCGGGATGCGAAACGGCGGCGCGCTTACTCTTCCTCCGGCTCAAAAGGCTCGACGCGCGATGCGCCGTCTTTTTCCATGAGGATGCGCACCTTCTGTTCCGCCTCGCGCAGGGCGCTCTGGCAGGCGCGCGTGAGCTCGATGCCGCGCTCGAAGTGTTTGAGCGAGTCCTCCAGGCTAATCTCGCCTTGCTCCATGCGCTCAACCAGCGCCTCCAGCTCCTTCAGGGCGTTTTCGAAATCCAGTGGTGTTTTCTTGGGCATGAGCTAAATCGTCCAGTTTATTTGGGCATGTTAGCCTAGCAGACGGTTGAAGAACAGCCTGTGTGCGACACAAATCTGTGCCGCCATAACAACCTGAGCTCACCTGAGCCTCTCATTTTTGCTGTATAATGATCGGTTTTGGTTCGCGGGAAGTTTCTCATGCTGAATAAGTTGCGCAACATCGCCATCATCGCACACGTGGATCATGGTAAGACCACGCTGGTGGACAAGCTGTTACAGCAGTCCGGCACCTTTAGCGCGCGCGCCGTGCTCACCGAGCGCGTGATGGACTCCAACGACCTGGAGCGCGAGCGCGGCATCACCATCCTGGCCAAAAACACCGCGCTGCACTGGCGCGACTATCGTATCAACATCGTGGACACCCCCGGCCACGCCGATTTCGGCGGCGAGGTGGAGCGCGTGCTCTCGATGGTGGATTCGGTGCTGCTGTTGGTGGATGCGGTGGACGGGCCCATGCCGCAGACGCGCTTCGTGACGCAAAAGGCGTTCGCGCTCGGCCTGAAGCCCATCGTGGTGATTAACAAAGTGGATCGCCCGGGCGCGCGTCCGCACTGGGCGCTGGATCAGACCTTCGACCTGTTCGACAACCTCGGCGCCACCGATGAGCAGCTGGATTTCCCGGTGGTGTACACCTCGGCGCTGCACGGCTATGCCGGTCTCGATGCTGAGGTACGTAGCGGTGACATGACGCCGCTGTTTGAAACCATCGTCAAATATGTCAAGCCGCCGCAGGTAGACCAGGAGGGGCCGTTTCAGATGCAGGTGAGCTCGCTCGCTTATTCCAGTTACGTGGGGGTGATCGGCATCGGGCGCATCGCGCGCGGGCGCATCAAGACCAATACCCCGGTGGTGGTGGTGAATCACCAGGGCGAGAAACGCAACGCGCGCATGCTGCAACTGTTCCATATGCTCGGCCTGGAGCGCATCGAAATTCCCGAAGCCGAGGCGGGCGATATCATCGCCTTCACCGGCATCGAAGGTTTGGGCATTTCCGATACCTTGTGTGATCCTACCGCGGTCGAGGCGTTGCCCGCGCTCATCGTGGACGAACCGACGGTGAGCATGTCCTTTCAGGTCAACACCTCGCCGCTGGCGGGCAAGGACGGCAAGTACATCACCAGCCGCCAGATTCGTGAGCGCCTGCAACGCGAACTGATCCACAACGTCGCCCTGCGCATGGACGAAACCGACGACCCGGACAAGTTCCGCGTCTCCGGGCGCGGCGAATTGCACCTCTCCATCCTGATTGAAACCATGCGCCGCGAAGGCTATGAGCTGGCCGTGGGCCGTCCGCAGGTGATACTGAAAGAAATGGACGGCATAGTGTGCGAGCCGTATGAAACCCTGGTGGTGGACGTGGAGGAGCAGCATCAAGGCTCGATCATGGAGCGTCTGGGCGCGCGCAAAGGCGATCTCACCAACATGCGGTCCGACGGCAAGGGACGCGTGCGCCTCGATTACATGATTCCCACGCGCGGGCTGATCGGTTTTCGCAACGATTTTTTAACCCTCACCTCCGGCACCGGCCTGTTGCACAGCGTTTACCATCATCACGGCCCACAGAAGAAAGGCGGTATCGCGCAGCGCGTGAACGGCGCGCTGATCAGTAACGGCGCCGGCAAGAGCGTGGGCTATGCGTTGTTCAGCCTGCAGGAACGCGGGCGCTTGTTCATCGGCCCGGGTGAAGATCTGTACGAGGGCATGGTGATCGGCATCCACTCGCGCGACAATGACCTGGTGGTGAATCCTCTGCGCGAGAAACAGCTCACCAACATCCGCGCCTCGGGTACGGATGAGAATATCGTTCTCACCCCGCCCATACGCATGTCGCTGGAGCAGGCGCTGGAATTCATAGATGACGATGAGCTGCTGGAAGTAACGCCGCACTACACGCGCATCCGCAAGCGCATGCTGCTGGAACACCAGCGCAAAAAGGCCTCGCGCGCGGCGGCGGGCTAACCGGTGCGCGCCGTGCGCGCGGGTGCAAAAAAGCGGTAGCCCGAGCCGCGCACGGTTTCCACCAGGTGGTCGTGTCCGTATTTTTTCAGCGCCAGGCGCAGGCGGCGGATATGCACGTCCACGGTGCGCTCGCCGATATACACATTCCTGCCCCACACCAGATCGAGTAGTTGGCTACGGCTGTACACGCGCCCGGCGTGGGTCATAAAAAAATGCAGCAGGCGGAACTCCGTGGGGCCCATTTCCAGCGCGTGTCCGCGTGAACTCACGCGGTGACTGATGGGATCAAGATGCAGGTGATCTATTTCAATGGCGTCGTCGGTGGCCTGCGGCGCGGTGCGGCGCAATACCGCGCGGATGCGCGCCAGCAGTTCGTTGGGTGAAAACGGCTTGGTGATGTAATCGTCGGCGCCGGTTTCCAGCCCCTTGATCTTGTCGGCCTCTTCGCCGCGCGCGGTGAGCATGATGATGGGTATCCCGCGCGTCGCTTCTTCACGTTTCAGGCGCCGCGCGAAGTCTATGCCGCTTAAGCCCGGCAGCATCCAGTCCAGCAGTATCAATACCGGCGGCTCGGCGGTGATCTTCGCCTGCGCCTGTTCAGTGTTGTGCGCCTCGCTGTGATCGTAGCCCGCGCGCGTGAGCGCGAAGCCGATCATCTCACAGATGGCCGGCTCGTCATCCACGATCAGTATC
>JBCKVB010000052.1:0-6485 GCA_038924245.1 Gammaproteobacteria bacterium
CGCAATCAGGCTATTCCGGCTGATCTGATGCAAGCGATGATCGATGAGGCGGTTCGTGAAGTGCGCGCCGAAATGGGTAGCGAAGCGCGGTAAGCAAGGTATTACTCCATAGGAAAAACCCACTCCAAAAATCTGACGGACGAGTTCAGCGGCGGACGCTTGCGTCGGTCCGCTGCAACGACGAGTTAAATGACCCCCGGCTCTGCCGGGGGTCATTTAACTGAGGAGCGCTTTGATTGAGACAACTTCCATCGCATCATCTGACTTGAAGCCATCATCATTAGTGACGAAAAACTTACAGCCTGCTTTGAGGGCAGTGGCGTAATGCAGGGCATCGATAAACTTCATGTCTCGCTTCCCGCGCAATTGAGCCGCCAGATCGAACGTGTCCGCATCGTGAGATTGAACCGAGAGAAAATCATCCGTTGCAAAAAAAGCTTTGAAGCTCGCGGCAAGTCCAACATTATCCGATTGATACGGCTTTACTAGCGTTTCAGCTACGGAAGCATCCCCGGTGTAGCCAATAATCTTGCCGGATTCTGCTGCTTCAATAAAAGGAGCGGCAACCTCGAAAAACTCAGGACTTTGATCGAGAAAGTAGACAAAAACATTGGTGTCCAGATAGACACGTTGCCCCGCCATGCGGGCAATGACGCTCTCTATTTTTCCCATGAGTCGCGGTCGTTTCGGGTAGAAGCATCAATCTCCGCCGCGGTGTTGCCCCAAAGACCACGGGCGATACCTGCGTAGGACATGATCGACTCTTTGCGTTGGTGGCGCTTTTGCGGGACCAGTGTGATGATCCCGTTGGCATAGGCGATGTCAAGCACATCATCGAGTTTGATGTGTGCCGCTTGCGCGATGCCCGAGGGGATGGTGATCTGGTGCTTTGGGCGCACCCGTACATGTGGCATGATGGCCTCCATAAGTAGGAAGTTAGAAATACAAGTTGAATTCCTACTTATTATATCCAGGCGCTGGCTGATGTCAATATAAAGGGGACGCACTTTACTGATCAGCGACGGGGAGGATCTTGCCACCACGGCGCTGCTGCGTCGTACGGCGGCGGCGTTGGGCAGGCCCGCGCGTTTGATTCCGGTGCCCGCGCTGGTGTCACGTCATCCTTTCTTAAAGGCGCGGCTCAAACCCACGGAGATGGGCCGGATGATCAATGACATTCGGCGGCTGGCAGTGATGGCCGACCCCTTGCCACGGGTGACGGCTTCTCTATTATCTGTCCTCCAGCAGGACACTGCGACTATTATTCACGACTTTAAAATAAAGTCTTGACTATTTTTCATTATTGAGAATAATAGTCGCCATGAGACGCTACCTTTCCGGCACTATTCTTTCCGATCTGGGCAAGAAAATGGTGCTGCTGACCGGTCCGCGCCAGGTTGGGAAAACCACTCTGGCCAAGGAACTGATGGCGAGCTATCGTCGTCCGCAGTATTTGAACTGGGATGTTGCCGACGACCGCCGCATTCTTGCCGGGCAAGGCTGGAGTCCGCGTGCCGATCTACTGGTAATCGACGAAATTCACAAGATGCCGAATTGGAAAGGGTATCTGAAAGGCGTGTTCGACGGGCGCACCGGGGGTCAGGCTATCTTGGTCACCGGCAGTGCGCGCATGGAGACGTTCCGGCAATCGGGGGAATCCCTGGCTGGGCGTTATTTCCAGGCGCGGCTGCATCCTTTCTCGGTGCGGGAGTGGGTCGAACTGACCGATGCCAAACCCGACGACGCTCTCGATCGCCTGATTGAGCGCGGTGGTCTGCCCGAGCCATTCCTGGCTGAAGACCCGCTAGAGGCCGAGCGGTGGCGGCAACAATATTTTACCGACCTGGTGCGCGAGGACGTGGTGGAATTTTCCCGCATCCAGGAAATCAGGGCCATGCGCCTGCTGGTGGAATTGCTGCGGGGGCGGGTGGGCTCGCCGCTTTCCATCGCCTCCCTCGCACGGGATATTCAAATCGCACCGAATACCGTGGCGAAATACCTCGACATCCTGGAAACGCTGTACGTCATTTTCCTGGTGCGGCCGTTTCACCGCAATGTGGCGCGGGCGATCCTGAAAGAACCCAAGGTGTATTTCTTCGATACCGGCTATGTGCGCGGCGACGCTGGCGTCAAGTGGGAAAACGCCTGCGCCACCATGCTGCTCAAGCATGTGCATTTCGAACAGGATGCCTTGGGTAAGCAGTCCAGCCTTGATTATTTGAGGACGAAAGAGGGTGCAGAGGTTGATTTCGTACTGTGCGAAGACGGTGCGCCGACTCATTTGATTGAATGCAAGCACGCGGACAACCGCCCAGCCTCTTCGCTCATCAAGTTTGCCGGACTGTTCCCGGAAGCGAAGTCCATTCAGTTGGTGCGCGAACTGCGGCAGGAAGAATACCGCCGCCCAGTGTCTATCGTAAAAGGGGCGGACTGGCTGGCGGAACTTGCAGCGTGAGTCCGAATAAATGGACACACACTTTAGCAAGCGGCGCGGCATTTTCTGGCTAACCGGCGCAGATGAGGACTGAGGGGGAAAACCAGGACTGGGGACTGAGGTCTGACAAAACCGGTGCGGCCCTTCGGGCCTTTGCCCATTAACCTGCGACTTACAGTGGATGAAGGCAGGCGCCTATCCATGACTGAACAAAGCTGGGAAACCAAGGCTTATCCCCGGCCGTGAAAATATTGGTTCACGGTATCAATTATTCCCCCGAGCTGACCGGCATCGGTAAATACACCGGCGAGATGGCGGAGTGGTTGGCGGCGCGCGGGCATGAAGTGTGAGCGCATGAGCGCTCCTGATAGTGCCCGCGACCTGTCTGGCATCGACGCAATGGCAGCCCATGAAGGGTGGATGCAGTTTTGCCGCCGACATGGGCGGTAGCAAGAAATCGAACCCGTGAACTTGTTCCACTTTACTGTGTGAAGGCTGCTTGACGTTAACCTTGTAGGTCTGTAATGTATCTACTCGGATATACAAAACGGAGGTGTGCGATGAGGCTGCAAATATCAAAATGGGGTAATAGCTTGGCCGTGCGATTGCCGGTTGAATGCACTCGCGCTATTGGTCTGAAAGAGGGGGATAGTGTGGAGGCCAGCATCACCCAGGCTGGGGAAATCACGCTGGCACCTGAGCGAGCCTTCGACAAGGCCGCCTTTCTTGCGCGCATTGCCAAGCTGCATGCTTCCATGCCAATGACTGCGCCGGTTGTGGAAGCCATGCGGCAAGATGCGCGCTACTGATGATCTACGTCGATACCAGCGTGATCGTTGCGCTGTTGACCGTTGAGCCAAGAACGCAGGATGTTACCGCTTGGTATGCTGGGCTGCGCGATACGCCAACCAGCTCGGATTGGCTGCTGACAGAATTTTCCAGTGCCCTGTCGATTAAGCTGCGCACTGGCCAAATCAACGAGGCCAACGCAAAGCGGGTGCGCAAGGTGTTCGAGTTGCTGGCAGGCGGTGGTCTGCGCATTGTCCCAGTCAGTCGCGAAGCATTCGGGCGGGCCGCGGAAATGATCAAGCTGCGCGATCACGGCCTGCGTGCTGGGGATTCGCTGCACCTTGCCGTTGCTCTGGAATTGGGTGCAAGCCACATGGCTACGCTGGATGGGACGCTGGCAGCGAGCGCAAAGCGCAGTGGCATGAAGTTGATCGAGTTTTGATATCTGGGAACCTTTAATAATTCGTCATTCCCGCGAAAGCGGGAATCGTGTCCAGGAAAAACCCCCTGGGTCCCGCTTGCGCGAGGACGACGATGCATTTTGCTGCGCGGCGGTCGCGGCTGGCAGGGCTCAAGCGGCGCAAGCTGATCCATGGGCGCCCCGAGTCTCTGGTCAGCGTCAAGGCGGCGCAATGGCGCGAACCCGAAAACCTGCGCTGATTTACCTGGACACGCATATTGTGTGCTGGCTGCACGAGGGCCGCGTCGGTTTGCTGTCCGTTGCTGCGGCTGAAGCGATTGAAGCCGCCGGGCAGCTTCTCGTTTCACCTATCGTGGAGCTTGAATTGCAGTATCTGCACGAAATTGACCGCATTTCCAAGGGTCCAGAATCAATTCTAGCCGTGCTCGAGAAAGATATCGGCTTGGAACCAACTAATCCACCACTTGGCCGGGTTGTAGCTCAGGCGCGCGGGCTGCGCTGGACGTGGGATCCATTTGACCGGTTAATCGTCGCCGAGACGATGCTTGCTGGCGGGCGGCTGATAACCCGCGATGCAACAATCCGCAGGCATTTCGCGGAAGCAGTGTGGTAACAAATGCCGCGCGACGTGAAGTGGAAATGTCCGCTACGCTGATTACCGGTGCTACCGGCTTTGTCGGCCATGGACCGGATAAGGGGGCGCACACCTTTTTTATCAGCGACGGGGAGGATCTTTCCACCACGCACTGCTGCGACGCACGGCGGCGGCGCTGGACAGACCCGCGCGTTTGATTCCGGTACCCGCGCCGGTGTTGCGGACGGCCGCGTGCCATTTGCGCAGCGATAAACTCCATATTGGACGCGTTTACTTTCCATATTGGACGTGCTAAAAATACAGGATTGACGTAGACTTTCTCCATCCTGGACGGCGGCAAGATTATGGCTGACGATGCACACATTTATCCACGGTATATCCAGCCACGCATCGTGGAAGCGTTGGCCGATACCCCGGTGGTGCTGCTAAGCGGCCCGCGCCAGGCCGGCAAAACGACACTGGTGCGGCAGTTTGCCTTCGATCATCGAAAGTTTATTACCCTGGATGACGAGTTAACCCTGCTGGCTGCACGCCAAAACCCAGTGGGTCTGGTCCGAACGCTTGACTACGCGGTGATCGACGAAGTGCAACGGGCGCCTGCGCTGCTGTTGGCAATCAAGAAATCCGTTGATGAAGACCGCCGGCCAGGCCGTTTTCTCCTGACGGGTTCCGCCAACCTGATGGCGCTGCCCACGGTGGCAGATTCCCTGGCGGGCCGGATGGAAACCCTGACCCTGCTGCCACTTGCCGGATGCGAAATGCAATCCGGCACCGGCAAGTGGATGGATGCCGTTTTTGACGGGCGTATCCCAAAAACCAAACGCCCGGAAGTGGGCGACAAGCTGGTGGATAAAGTTCTGCGCGGTGGCTACCCCGATGCGGTTTCCCGCGCAACGCCTCGTCGTCGCACGGCCTGGGCGAAGCAATACGTGGATGCCCTGATTCAGCGCGACGTGCGCGACATTGCCAGCATCGACAAGCTCAATCATCTACCCCGGCTACTCAGGTCTCTGGCGCGGATGGCCGGCCAATTATGCAACTTTACGCAACTCGGCGGCCAGGTGGGGTTGGATAGCAAAACTGCCAACAAATACCTCGCCGTGTTTGAACAGATGTTCCTGCTGCGCCGCGTACAACCGTGGTTGAACAATCGCTTAAGTCGCATCGTCAAGACACCCAAGATACAGTTCATCGATTCCGGCTTGCTCAGTACGCTGGTTGATATGAACGAAGCATCCGCCGCTCGTGATCGCTCATTGTTTGGTCGTGTGCTGGAAAGTTATGTTTACTCGGAATTACTGAAGCAGGCGACTTGGGCGGAACGGGATTACGCGCTGCATACCTATCGCGACAAGGATCAAGTCGAAGTGGACTTCGTGATCGAAGATCCCGCTGGCCAGGTCGTTGGCGTGGAAGTCAAGGCTGCGGCGAGCGTCAGCGCAGGCGATCTGACCGGACTGAAAAAGCTGGCTACACTGGCAGGCAAAAAATTCGTTGCTGGGGTAGTGATGTATGACGGCAACGATACGTTGCCAATAGGCCAGCGGCTTTGGGCTGTGCCAATTTCGACTTTGTGGAATGACTGACATGACGCGGCGTGGTTGGGCTTGATGAAACAGAGCGCCTTGACCGGGAAGCAAGAATGCTTGCAATGAAAGTGCTCATTAAAGGACCCATTTGACCGGATGATCATCTGGCAAGCGATCCAGCGCCCGCTCGTGTTGATCGCAAAAGATGCAAACTTTCCGGAGTACCAGGAATTTGGGCTAAAAGTATTATGGTGATGTAGCTCGGGGGGGTGAGGGGGATCGAGCCTGAAGGCGCTTGCGGCACGTGATCTTGAGTTCTCACCCCGGTCATTTCTGCTTGCGCCGGAGGATGTGCCACGATGAGATTGGGTGTGTTGTCTGATTGTTGCCTATAGGCTTGCAACTTCAGCGAATGTGCCATAAGCAATTAAAAAATTATTCCGAGCACCCGTCTTTTTGGCACGCAGCAATGAGTTCATCCCAGTCATTCGGAGGATTTCCTCGATTCAGCATCTTCTGAAAAACCACATAGGGATCAGATTTGCTGCCTGAAGAAAGCAATGTCTGTTCATCATTGACCCAGGCAAATACAATCAGCTTTTCTTTTGAGTCGTAGCGAAAGAATAGTCGAAACCGTTGCCCAATTTTTGCTCGCCGCCAGTGGCGGTAATCTGGCCCCATAGTATTGCCTTGGCGATACTCTTCGCGCGCCGGATC
>JBCKVB010000053.1:0-6453 GCA_038924245.1 Gammaproteobacteria bacterium
GGGTTTGGCGGAACGTGTCTCCGCCCAGAACGGGGGCAAGAGACGGCTTACTGTAAAATGCCGCGATCTCTGGGTCAACCCCCGCTTCCACAAACGCCTGATAGCGTTTGCGGGCCGCACGTTCACCGAACAGCCCGAGCGTGGGTTGCAGCGATAACCAGCGTGGGGTGGGCGCCACCCCAAGATACGCCGGATAGCTGGACCAAGGATAACGGGATGGGTTTTGGGTGATTTTCGCCGCCACCGGGTTCAAGTGGATATACCGTCCCAGTTGCGCCAGATAGCTGTCGGCATCCACCAAGATCGCCTTGAAGCGGCCACGGAACAGCGGCCCATCGGTGTGCGCTGATTGATTATAACGCTGCGTATAGACACCGTTCAGATGACGCATGGCGCCGCTAATGTTGCCCTGCGGCGTATGCAGCAACAGGTGATAATGGTTATCCATGAGGCAATAGGCATGGATTTCGACGGCAAACGTGTGCGCGAGATCAGCCAGCAAGGACAGGAACAACCGCCGGTGCGCATCCGTTTTGACTATCGCACGGCGGCCCGCACCCCGATTCATCACGTGGTACCAGGCGCCGGGGTAAGTGATGCGCAGGGAGCGAGACACAGCGGCAGCTTAACCGCGCAAATGTATATTGTCAAGACGCGACCCTGTACGCTTTGTCAAGACGCGACCCTGTACGCTTTGAAACCTACCTGCACCACATGCAAGACTACGCTCTCGCTGCTCAAGGACAGCGGGGAGGAGTTCGAGGCTGTCAATTACTATGAGGTGCCTTTGACGGCGGAGAAACTGCGCGAGCTGCTGGTAAAACTGGGCATGTCGGCGCGCGATGTGTTGCGCGGCGATGAGCCGCTGGCGCGCAGCATGGGGCTGGCGGAGCGGAGGCTGCCGGATGATGAACTCATTAAGATCATGGTGGAAAACCCGGACCTGATTCAGCGGCCGATTGTGGTGCGTGGGGATAAGGCTGTGCTGTGCCGTCCGGCGGAGAATGTAAAGAAATTGTTGTAGCGATATTATTCGGCGGGTTATGGGCGCACGCTACGCCTGCTTCAGTTCAGGGAGGGCATATTTCAGCTTGAGATAGGGTAGCAGGTGTGGCGCGAGACTTATCCGGCCGGCCGCATCGAGATGGCGGAAAGAAGTGACCACGCCACGGCAGCGCGCCGCGCCGCAGCCGCAAGGAAAGCCGGTGAAGTCGGCCTCGTCTATGGCGCTGCTGTAGTCCCAGGTGATTTCTTCGTGCGCGGCAACGTCGCGCAGCGCATAGAGCGTCAGGTTGTCCAGGAAGCCGCTGTTCGGCGCGCAACTGTGATTCACAAAATCATCCGCTTCGTCCGATGGCCCCAGATAGGACTCATCACCGATTTGCAGGTGATAGTCGTGTGGATCAAGCTGCGCGCGCTGTAGCAGCGGGCCGGTGAAGGTGAGTATCGCCTCGCCCGCGCGCAGCGGGTGGGCAGCGAACACGCCCTTGTCGTGTTGCGGACTGTCCTTGACGTACACCTTCATGGTTATGCACGCGGCGTTTCGCTCAGCCAGTCGCGCGGTTTGAGGAACACGTCGTACAGCTTCGCTTCCTCCGTGCCCGGCGCGGGATGCCAATTGTAACGCCATTTCACCAGCGGCGGCAGCGACATCAAGATGGATTCGGTGCGCCCGCCGGACTGCAAACCGAACAAGGTGCCGCGGTCGTACACCAGATTGAATTCCACGTAGCGCCCGCGCCGGTAAAGCTGGAAGTCGCGCTCGCGTTCGCCGTAAGCGATATTTTTCCGGCGCGCAACAATAGGAAGATAGGCGGGCAGAAAATGATCGCCCACGCTTTGCATGAAATCAAAGCAGCGCTCAAATCCGCCCTCGTTGAGATCATCATAAAAGACGCCGCCGATGCCGCGCGGTTCGTTACGGTGTTTTAAAAAGAAATATTCGTCGCACCATTTTTTGTAGTCGGGATACACGTCTTTGCCGAAAGGTTCGCAGGCCGTGCGCGCAGTCTGGTGCCAGTGCACGGCGTCTTCCTCGAAGCCGTAATAAGGCGTGAGATCAAAGCCGCCGCCGAACCACCACACCGGCTCGGTGTTGTCTTTTTGCGCGATGAAGAAGCGCACGTTGCAGTGTGTGGTGGGTAGGTACGGGTTGCGCGGGTGGAACACCAGCGACACGCCGAGCGCCTGGAAGTCGCGTCCGGCGAGTTCGGGGCGATGCGCGGTGGCGGAGGGCGGCATTTTTTCGCCGTACACGTGCGAGAAACCGATGCCCGCCTGCTCAAACACCGCGCCCTCGGCCATTACGCGCGAGCGTCCGCCGCCGCCTTCCGCGCGCTGCCACTGGTCTTCCGTGAATTTGGCCTTGCCGTCTTCTTTTTCCAGCGCGGCGCAGATGCGGTCTTGTAAATCCAGGAGATAATTCTTGACGGCTTGAATATCAGGTGCGGACATGGCGGATCATCGTGGCTATAAATACTCGCATATTATGTGGCTATTGCCGTCCGCGCAAGAACGGCCTTCACTTCCAATCACCCCACAGGGTTTGTAGCGCGGCCAGCGCGGCGGCGGGTACGGTTTCGGTGCGCAGGATGCGCGGCCCCAGGCACACTGGAACAAAGCCCGCCTGCTTGGCCTGCATGACCTCCGCATCGCTCAAGCCGCCTTCTGGGCCAACCAGTAAAATGATGTCGCCTTGCGGTTTGGGTAACCGCGGCAGGGTTTGCGTGGCCAGCGGATCGAGTACCAGTTTGACGGCGGCATGCACCGTTGGCAACCAGGCGCTGAAGGTCAGCAGCGGCGCAATGTCCGGCACGCGCACGCGGCCCGACTGTTCGCAGGCCGAGGTGGCGATGCCTTGCCAGTGTGCGATGCGCTTTTCCTTGCGCTCTTCCCGCACCTTGACCACGCAAAACTCGGTGATGAGCGGCACGATGTGCGCGACGCCGAGCTCCGCCGCCTTCTGCACCGCGTAATCCATGCGCTCGCCGCGCGAGACGCCTTGCGCCAATGTGATGGTGAGCGGCGACTCCGTGTCGCGCGCAATGAACTCGCCGATCAGCATCTCGCCGTTTGATTCTTGTAGCGTGGCCTGATATTCGCCGTAACGGTTGTTTACCGGCTGGCCGTTAAACAGCACCAGCGCATCGCCCGGCTGCAAACGCAGCACGCGCAACACGTGTTGCGCGGCTTGCTTGTCCAAGGTAACGGTCGCGCCGCTCCGCAGGGGAAGGGGGGAATAGATGCGTGGTGCGGTCACGCCGTTCATGTCACGAACCCCGCCTTGCTGAGCGTGAACACGCGCCCCACCTATTGCTTGTCGTGCCGATCGAGCCGGGGCTGGTCGCTTTGCGCGGGCGATGTTTCGAAATAAAAGCGCCATACGCCGATGATGAGAGCGGCGCCCGCGGCGAACAGAATCAGTTGATAGACAAAGCCCAGTGGCATGAAAAACAGCAGCGCGCCCACAGCCGCCGCGATCACGCTCAGCCACAAAAAATAAAAACTGGGTGTGGTGAGCCCGATGATAAGCAGCGTGCCCGCGACGATCCACCAATGCCAATAGACGATGTGCTCGAAGGGTGACATATCAGGGGTTCTCTTTGCGCATCTCCGGTTAAATCTTTAGCCGCCCAGTGATACCCTGAGCGGCCTTTCGAATCAAGTTTTATTCCGGTCGCCCGGCGCATCGCGTAAAATAGGCTTATGGATACTCTACAGAACCCGCCCAAATCCCTGCTGCGCCTGGTAGGCAAGGCCATCGGCGATTTCGCCATGATCCGCGACGGTGACCGCGTGCTGCTCGGCGTGTCCGGCGGCAAGGATTCGCTCGCGCTGCTGCATATCCTGTTGCACCTGCAACGCCGCGCGCCGGTGCAATTCGAGCTCGGCGCGGTGACCGTGGACCCGATGGTGGAGGGCTTCGATCCCTCGCCGTTGAAACAAGTCATGGCCGATTTTGGCGTGCCGTATTTCTACCGCGCGCAACCGATCATGGAGCAGGCCAGGCAGAACATGGGCAATGCTTCGTTCTGTGCCTACTGCTCACGCATGAAGCGCGGCGTGATGTACGACGCGGCGCGCAAGAACGGCTACAACGTGCTCGCGCTGGCGCAGCACCTGGACGACCTCGCCGAAACCTTTTTGATGTCCGCGTTTCACGGCGGCAAACTGCGCACCATGCAGGCGCATTACGTGAACGACGCGGGCGACGTGCGCGTGATCCGTCCGCTGGTGTACGCGCGCGAGCGTCAGACGCGCGCCTTCGCCGAACAGGCGCAACTGCCGGTGATCCGCGACAACTGCCCGGCCTGCTTCCGCATGCCCATGCAGCGCCAGCACATGAAGGAACTGCTCGCCGCCGAAGAGTCCGGCAACAAGGGCTTGTTCAAGAGCATGCTGACCACCTTGAAGCCCTTGATGGCGGCGCAGGGTGAGCCGCGAAGCGGCGAACGCCCGCACAGGGATGTGCGGGCCGGTGTTTAGCAATACCACTGATGCGACGCCAGGGATGGCGGAGAAAATGTTAAAACTGAATGGGAGGGTAAGAGGTAAGGGGATGTGGTGAAGGTGCAGCAAGCGCCGCATCCTGCTAATGCAAAGGCCGGGCTTCACGGCTGCGCCTTTTGCAATCGCTTGAGAAATACCCGCATCTCTTTGGCCGCTTGCAAATCGCCCTTTTGCTCGGCGACACGTATTCCGTTTTCATAAGCCGCGCACGCCGCATCAAGCTCTTGTAAAGCGGTGAGCGCCTGCGCGTAGCTCTTCCATGCCGCCGAGTAGTTCGCATCCAGCGTCACGGCCATTTTCAAATGTTCGCGCGCCTTGTCCAACGCACCCTGTTTGAGATAGGCGTTGCCCAAGCTGTAGCGCAGCAGCGCATTGTCCTGGCCAGCGGCCAGCATCTTTTCCAGGTTTTCGATCATCGCCAAATGGTTACTTGCGCCAGAACGCCGGGGTCAGGATCACGAACAGGGTGAACAATTCCAGGCGCCCGATGAGCATGGCAAAGCACAGCAGCCACTTGGCCGCATCGGGCAGGCTGGCGTAGTTGAGCGCAGGACCCGCAATGCCCAAACCGGGGCCCAGGTTGTTGAGCGAGGCCGCCGTCACGCTGAAAGCGCTGATCAGGTCCACGCCCAGCGCCGAAATGGCGAGCGCGATGATGACGAAGCTCGCGAGATAAGTGGCGAAGAAGGCCGACACCGCGGCAATGGCGCGCTCCGGCACCGGTTTGCCGGAAAGTTTCAAGGGTACGATGGCATGCGGGTGGATCAAACGTTGGATCTCGCACAAGGTCTGCTTGAACAGCAGCACGATGCGCACCACCTTTATGCCGCCGCCGGTGGAGCCCGCCGACACGCTGCAAAAGCTGAGGAGGATAAGCAAGGCGCCGAGCACGGGCGGCCATGTCGCATAGTCGGCGCTGGTATAACCCGTCGTGGTGGCCAGGCTGACCGCCTGGAACAGCGCATAGCGTAACGCCTGCAGCGGATCGGAGTAGGTCGAGGAAATGTAGAGATAAAGCGCGGTCACCAGCGTGGCCGCCACCAGGATGGTGACGTAGACGCGAAACTCGGTGTCTTGCCAATAATGGCGCAAGGTGCGGCCACGAAACGCCAGAAAATGCAGCGTGAAGCTGGCGCCGCCCAGAAACATGAACAACGTGAGGATCATCTCTATGGTGGCGCTGTTGAAATAAGCAATGCCCGCGTCATGCGTGGAGAAACCGGCCGTGGCGACCGAAGTGAAGCTGTGAAACAGCGCGTCAAACGGCGTCATGCCGGCCAGCCACAAGGCGAGCATACAGGCGAGCGTGAGGGCGAGATAAATAAACCACAAGGCCTTGGCGGTCTCCTTGATGCGCGGGGTGAGCTTGCTTTCCTTCATCGGCCCCGGCGTCTCGGCCCTATAGAGTTGCATGCCGCCCACGCCCAGCATCGGGAGTATCGCCACCGCCAGCACCACGATGCCCATGCCGCCCAGAAATTGCAGAATGCCGCGCCACAGATTCATGGACAAGGGCAGATGATCGAGCCCGCTGAGCACCGTGGAACCGGTGGTGGTGAGTCCCGACATGGTTTCGAAATAGGCGTCCACCATGTGGGTGGTGGTGCCGACAAACTGGAAAGGTAAGGCGCCGAAGAAGGCGAGCAACACCCAGAACAGGCTCACGATGACGAACGCGTCGCGCACGCGCAGTTCCTTGACCTGCCGGCGCACCGGCAGCCATAACAGGAGGCCGGCTGCTAAAGTAATGAGGCAGGCCTTGAGAAACGGCGCAAAACCGCCGTCCTGCTCGAACCAGGAAAGCGCGATGCAAGGCAGCATGGTGAGGCTGAACAGCATCAGCAACAGCCCCATGATGCGTTGAATGACGAGGAATTGCATTACGGCGGGTACAAGAGAAAAGAGCAAAGAGAAAAGGGAGAAAACCCGGAAATGTTGTAGCGA
>JBCKVB010000054.1:0-6258 GCA_038924245.1 Gammaproteobacteria bacterium
AGCCGGCTCCGCAGGCGGCCACGAGCTGTTGCTGAGACGCAGGCTGGGACTGTTGCAGGAAATAAACAGCCAATGGAATCCGCGCCTGGGTGTCGATCAGGTGATCGGCGAAAACCTGAACCGTTTGTGCGCTTTCTTCCGGGGAAGCTCATGCATTCTTGTGCTCAGCAGGCCTGCTTCCCCGCAAAACCATATCATGTATAGCGCCGCGCGCCAAAGACCCTGGCAGTCGATGGACTCCAGGGAGATCAGCGAAAATTCCGCCCGGGAACTGAGCCTGCCGGAGGCCGTGGGGGCCGAGGATGAAAGCATGGGGTAAGCAGATGTAGATACCGTAAACGGGGGAGTTCAGTTCCGGCAGGATTTCAACCTTCTGTCCGGTTCAGTTTCAGGGTGAAGGTCGGGTTGCGTTTTTACCTGATTACCTTATTATTAACGTATCGTTTCTTCGAAAAACTATCATTGACAAGGCTCGCACATGCCCTATGTTCAGCGTGATTCGTCCGGAAGAGTGACGGCGCTCTTTAATGAGCGTCCCGCCGAGGATGCGGAGTTCCTGTTGCCCACGCATCCCGATGTTTTCCTTTTCCTGAATTCAGGGGTCGAAGGTTCAGTAGACGGGGATCAATTGCTGCTGGCCAGTCTTGACAGCAAGATGGTACGGGTTCTGGATGACCTGTTAGACCTTCTCATCGAGAAACAGGTGATCTTGTTTACCGATTTGCCGGTCGAGGCCCGTCAGAAAATTCTTGCGAGAAAGGGAGTTCGCGGACACCTTCAGAATTTGTCCATCCTGGTCGAAGAATCAGACGAGACCCTATAATGGGTGTTTCCTCAGTTTGCTGAGTTGGCGGAGAGGGAGGGATTCGAACCCCCGGTGGGTTGCCCCACAACGGTTTTCAAGACCGCCGCTTTAAGCCGCTCAGCCACCTCTCCGGAGACTGGCAGGATACCGAAAACCGCCTGCTGCAGAGGGTGGCTGCCGACAAGACGAAATTGTTGGTCAGGAACACCAGCGTCTTGCCGGTGTTGGGGTCTTTGAAGCGGATACGACGCAGATGCTCGGGGTAGTCCTTGCGGCTTGTGGCGCCGGTGAGCGCGACGGTTTGGTCGCAGATGATGCCTGTACTGCGATCTACCGGAACCGAATAGACGCGGCGCAGCCGAGTGTTGGATTTGGTGCGAGTGACAAAGAAGGCTTGCGCCTGATGCAACACGTAAAGTCGAGAAAAGTCCAGATAGCCACGATCCATGACGTAGATCGCTCCGGCCTCCAGTACCAGCACATCGAGCACATTCACATCGCCCAACTTGCCGTCGGAGATGTGGATGAAGCTGGGGATGTTGCCGTGCAGATCGAGCAACGTGTGCATCTTCACTGCCGACTTGGTGCTACGAAACAAAGCCCAAGGAAAGAGCGACAGGCACAGGTCGATAGTCGTCGAATCCAGCGCGTAGGTTGTGTTCTCCAGATCGATGCCAAAACTGTCACCGATGTAGAGCTTCCGGGCTTGGACGATCAGGTGCTGGGCGAACTCCTCATGGATGCGCCAGTCCCGCGACTCGTTGGCATCGGCCAGCGTGGTACGCTTGATCTCTTGGCGGAATCCCATGTGATTAAAGCTTGGACGACTGCGCCGAGAGGCAGACCTCGATGTCGCGCAAACTTTCGCGATAGGTCAGTTGCGCGAAGGCCATCACGCGGAACTGATCGGCGCAGGTGAGCGACTTCACGTAACGGTCGCCGTCGCAGCGATCGACAATTCGGTGGAATGTCTTCCAGGGCAGGAAGTCCATGAGTTGAGCAAACAGCGTTTTGCCAAGATACATCGAAGCCTCCGGTGGAACAAAAACCGGAAGACTGCCAGATCAACCACTGGCCGTTCAAGTCGGGGACACACTTTATCGCCCTGGAAGCCCCGTCAGTCATGGCTTTCAGCGATTTGATCATTCATTTAACCGGACAGCAGTGATATTTTGAGTATATAGGGACTCAACTTGCAAGCGCAAGAGGCGCTGACAGAGGCGCTGCTATGTGGTACGGCAAGGATCTATTGAGCAGACGTAGGTCAGGCTGCGAAGCTGCCTGACAATCCCTCTTAGTCATGTTATTTCTGCGCGAGGCCTAAATGATGACACTAGTTATGATGTGGATTTGGCGGTGCGCTTACACCTCGATCATTTCAAAGTCGTCTTTACTCGCCCCGCAGTCCGGACAGGTCCAGTTCGGCGGCAGGTCGTCCCATTTGGTTCCCGGTGCGATACGGGCAATAAATCTGTCCCCTTTTTTCGCTGGTCATTTGCCCCAATGCGGTGCGCGGGTTCCGGGCTTGTCCAACAACCGGTTCAGATTGTGGTTCGCTTCGCTCTCACAATCTAACCTTGTTCGTCAGGCACTCATTTCACTTGACCTTTACTAAGCAGTACCTCGAATTCCTTGGCGGGCACTGGCTTGCTGAAGAAGTAACCTTGCATTTCGTCACAATGATGCAGGCGCAGAAAGGTTTCCTGCTCCTGGGTTTCGACTCCCTCTGCGATCACTCTGAGCCCCAAGTCGTGTGCCATGGAGATGATGGTCTTGGTGATTGCCGCGTCGTTCGGGTCGGTGCTGAGGTCACGCACAAATGACTGATCTATTTTGAGGGAATCGATCGGAAAGCGTTTGAGATAGCTCAAGCTGGAATAGCCGGTGCCGAAGTCGTCAATCGAAAATTTTACCCCGATCGCCTTGAGCCGGGTGAGCGTGGCGATGGTCGCCTCCACATTCTGCATCATCATGCTCTCGGTCAGCTCCAGCTCGAGATAGACTGCGTCGAGTCCGGTTTCTTGCAGGATACGGGTCACTAACTCGACCAGATCCTGCTGCCTGAACTGGCGCGCCGAAAGGTTGACCGCGACGCACACCGGCTTGAGTCCGGCCGCTTGCCACGCCTTGTTCTGCGCGCAGGCGGTGCGCAGCACCCATGCGCCGAGAGGCACGATCAGGCCGGAGTCCTCTGCCACCGGAATAAACCTGCCCGGGGGAATCAAGCCTTGTTTGGGGTGCTGCCAACGCACCAGCGCTTCCATGCCGGTGATCTCGCCGCTGTGTAGATCCACCCGTGCTTGGTAATGGAGCAGGAACTCCTGCCGCTTGAGCGCGTTGCGCAGATTGTTTTCCAGCGTGAGTCGCTGCAGCGCTTTGGCATTCATCTCGGCGCTACAGAACTGGGCGTTGTTGCGCCCCTGATCCTTGGCACGGTACAGGGCGGCATCGGCGTTCTTCAGCAGGGTTTCGGCGTCCTCGCCGTCCTTGGGGTAGGACGCTATGCCAATGCTGCAGGTGACGAACAGCTCGTGGCTATCAATGGTGAATGGCTCGATACCAAGCTTGAGGATTTTCTGCGTCACCACCGAGGCATCCTCTTCCGACGCCACATTGTCCAGGATCACCACGAACTCGTCGCCGCCCAGGCGCGCCACGGTGTCGCCCTCGCGTAAGCTGCCGGTAAGCCGGGTGGCAAGTTGTTTCAGCAACTGATCGCCGGTATGGTGGCCGAGACTGTCGTTGATAGTCTTGAAATCGTCCAGGTCAATGAGCAGCACCGCCAGCATGCTCTCGTGGCGGTTCGCGTAGGTCAGTGCCTGGTCGAGCCGATCCTGAAACAGGGTGCGGCTGGGAAGTCCGGTCAGGACATCGTAATAGGCCAGGTAGTTGAGCCGCGACTCCTTCTCGATGTACTCGAGCGCGAACGAGATGCCCCCGGCGATCTCGGTGAGCAGCCTCATTTCTTCCGCGTCGAAAAAATCCTTCTCCGACGCGTAGAGCAGGAGCAGACCCGCCATCTTGCCCCCCATATGCAGCGGGAACACGACCAGCGAACGATAACCGCGCTGCAATGCCGCCTCGCGCCAGCGTGCCATGAGTGGGTCGGCGCCGATGTCGTTGCAGACCACAGGCGCTTTTTCACGCAGTGCTCGCGCCACCAACGGGAAACTGTCCGGCACGTCGTCCTGGGCGGTCAGCCGTATCTGATCCAGATACCCTTCCTCGAAACCCGCCTTGGCCACCGGTGTCACATCCTCCCCGTTGGGATCCAGCAATCCGATCCAGGCCGTTCTGAACTGGCCATGCTCCACCGCGATATGGCAGGCTTCGGTGAGCAGTTCCTGCCGGTCATGGATGCGGACAATGGTCGCGTTGATACCGCTCAAGACCGCATAGATGCGGTTGAGGCGCTTGACTTTCTCTTCCGCGCGTTTGCGCTCGGCGATCTCCTCGGTCAGCGCAGCGGTGCGCTGCGCCACCAGGCTTTCCAGGTGTTCGTTGTGGAGCAGTACCTGGCGTTGAAGGTCAAAAAGGTTGACGAACACCTGTACCTTGGCACGCAGGATCTCGGGAATGATCGGCGCGTAGATGTAATCCACCGCGCCCAGCGTGTAGCCACTGATGCGCTCGGCATCCGAGTATGCCCCGGCGGTGACGAAGATGATCGGCGTGTGCGCCGAACGCGGGCGGCTGCGGATCAGCGTGGCGGTCTCGAAGCCGCCCATCGTCGGCATGTTGACGTCGAGCAGGATCACGGCGAAATCCCGCTTGAGGAGCTGGCGCAGGGCCTGCTCGCCCGAGTTTGCCGTCACGATCTCCAGCCCCATGCCCGAGACGATGGCGCCCAGCGCCACCAGCTTGGACGGCGTGTCGTCCACAATCAGCACGCCGCCGCGATCGCCCACCGGCTTCACGCTGAGCTGGGTCGTGTCGTCGGCGCGCAGCGCCGGAATCTCGATCTTGGGGTTATCCATCATTCGCCTCCCTGTTCGCGGCTCATTTTAGACCCAATTCGATAAGATGAGGCCCGATTTCTTCCAGCTTGAGCACGGTCGCGTTCACCGTCGCACGGGCTGCGGCGTCCGGCATCCCGGCGGCGTCTGCGGTCGCCGCCGACTCGATCAGCGCCAGGCCGCCGTGACGCTGAATCGCCGCCAGCCCGAGCGCGCCGTCGCTGAGTGTGCCGGTCAGCACCACGCCGATCGCGCGCGAACCCATGGCCTCGGCCGCGCTCTCGAACAGGACGTCGATGGACGGCCGCGCATAACACACCGGGGCTTCCGTCGACAGGGCGTAGTGATCGGCTTCCACCAGCAGGTGGTAGTTGGGCGGCGTCAGGGTGACGGTGCCCGGCTCGATGGCATCCTTGTCACAGGCCGTGCGCACCCGCAGGGCGCAGCCGTCTTGCAGCGCGAATTGCAGCTCATCGCCGGCATCATTGCTGCGGTGCTGCACGATCGCCAGCGGCAGGCGGAAGTTGGCGGGCAGCGCGGACAGTATGGCCTTCAGGGCCCGCAGACCCCCGAGCGAAGCGCCGATCACCACGATGCCGTATTTCATCGCACTTTCCGGTACAGCTTTTCCGCCCGGCCCACCGCCTCATAGCAGTCTTCGCAGGGCGTGGTGTGCAGCGATTCGGCACTCCCCAGCCCGAGAACCCCGCCCAGCGCCAGGCTGTCGTAGATGAGCCGGTGCACGCGGGCCTGAAGCTGCCGGTTGAAGTAGATCATCACGTTGCGGCAGAGGACGACGTGAAACTCGTTGAACGAACCGTCCGTCACCAGATTATGCACGGCCCAGACGATGTTGCCGCGCCCGAGGTCGCGCAGGATGACACTGGCGTGCTTGGCGGTGTAGTAGTCGGAGAACTGCTCCTTGCAGCCGGCCTTCTGGTAATTGGCAGTGTACTCACGCATGCGACTGATCGGGTAGATCGCAGCCCGGCCCTGCTCCAGCACCCGCTCGTTGATGTCGGTGGCGTAGAACCGGGTGCGCGCCAGCAGGCCCTCCTCGTGCAGCAGTATGACCATGGAATAGACCTCCTCGCCCCCGGCGCAGCCCGCGTGCCAGATGCGGATGAGCGGCAGGCTGCGCAACCCCGGCACCACCTTCTCGCGCAAGACCTTGTAGAAGGCCGGGTCGCGGAATAGGGCGGAGACATCAACCGAGACGATATCGAGGAAGCGCGCCATGCACTTCTGATCGTGCAGGACACGGTCCTGAAACGCCGACAGGGTGCGCAACCCTTCCTCGTCCATGGCGCGACGCAGGCGACGCTTGAGCGAGGCCACGGCATAGTCGCGGAAGTCGTAGCCGTAGCGCTGGGCCATGGCCTCGAGCAGCAGCGGTAGCTCGATAGCCTCGATAGCCTCGATGGCCTCGATGGCCTCAATGGCCTCGGGATCGGGGATTTGCACGTCATTGTTCGGCTTGGCAATGATGGCTATCCC
>JBCKVB010000055.1:0-5434 GCA_038924245.1 Gammaproteobacteria bacterium
TTTAACGGGTGTGTAACCGGATGAAGAGGATAAAAAACGTGTTTTCAAAGAAACAAATCAATAGCGCGGTTTTGATGGCGCTGGCCTGCCCGGGGGCGGTGGCTGTCGCGCAAGTGAAATACAGCTCCGTCAAGGCGCCCACGGTGCAGGTCATCGGCACGCCGGAAGCGTTGCAGCGCATTCCCGGCTCCGGTGAGATACTGGACAAGCAGACGCTGGAAACGAGCCGCGTCTTTACCGTCAACGAGGCGCTACGCAAGCTGCCGGGAATCAACGTGCGCGACGAGGAGGGTCTCGGCCTGCGTCCCAACATCGGCATCCGCGGCCTGAATCCGACGCGCTCAACCAAGATCACGCTGCTCGAGGACGGCATTCCGCTTTCCTACGCGCCCTATGGCGACAACGCCAGCTATTATCATCCCCCGATTGACCGCTTCGAGCGCATCGAGGTGCTGAAAGGCGCGGGGCAGATTCTGTTCGGGCCGCAGACCATCGGCGGCGTCATCAACTACATCACGCCGCTGCCGCCGCAGAAGTTCGGCGGCTTCATCTCCGCCACCGCCGGCAATCGCGACTACTTCAACGGCAAGCTACAGGTGGGCGGCAACGGCATGCTGCTCGACTACACGCGCAAGCAGGGCGACGGCGCGCGCGACAACATCAACAGCGGGATCAACGATCTCAATTACAAGGCGGTGTTCGGACTCGGCGCCAGCCAGGCGCTCACCGTCCGCGCCAACGTCTTTACCGAGGACTCGACCGTCACCTACAGCGGCATCACCGAGGCCGAGTTCCGCAATTTCGGCGCGCGCTACAATCCGTTCAAGAACGACAAATTCGACATCGAACGCTACGGGGCTTCCGCGACCCATGAATTGGTCATCAATGATGATGCGGTATTGACCACGAACGCTTATTGGTCCTACTTCGACCGCGACTGGTGGCGCCAGTCGAGCACCACCACCGACAGCCAGTGCGCGGGCTTCGCCGCTGCGCGGCTGGCGGGCTCTTCGGTCAACCCCGACACCTGCAACTCGGTGCAGGGGCGGTTGCGCAATTACGATACCTGGGGCATCGAACCGCGGCTCAAGCTCGCCCACAACGCCTTTGGCGTCGAGAGTGAGCTGGAAGCCGGGGTCAAGGCGCACTTCGAGGAACAAAACCGCAAGCAGGTCAACGGCACGTCGCCGACCGCCCGCACAGGCACCCTGGCTGAGGACAACCTGCGCGAGACCGATGCCTACTCGGCCTTCGCGCAGAATCGCTTCCTGCTCGGCGACTGGACGGTGACACCCGGGCTGCGGTTCGAGTACATTGACAGCTCGCGCACCAACAACCAGACGGGTGTGACCGGCAGCGACACGCTCGGCCAGTGGATTCCCAGCCTCGGCGGAACTTACGCCCCGCATAAGGGCGCGACCTTCTTCGCCGGCGTGCACCGCGGCTTCGCCCCGCCGCGCACCGAGGACATCGTCGGCGGCAGCGGCACCAGCACCGACGTCGGGGCCGAACTGTCCACCAACTGGGAGATCGGCCTGCGCGCCGAACCGACGGACAAGACGAGCCTCCAGGCCACCCTGTTCCGCAACGACTTCTCGCGCCAGATCGCGGTCGGCTCCATCGCCGGCGGCAACACGCCGCTCGCCCAGGGCGAGACCCTGTACCAAGGGCTCGAACTCTCCGGGAAAGCGGGCCCGCCCGCCGGCATGTATCTGCGCGGGGCCTACACCTGGCTGCCCACGGCGGAGCAGACCACCCCCTTCACGTGGGTTGTCAGCCCCTTCACGCAGGTGGGTGCCGCCGGCAATCGCCTGCCCTACGCGCCCGAGCACCTGCTCACGGCGGCGCTCGGCTATGCGGTGGGCGGGCTGGACGCGCAACTGGAAGCGGTGTACGTAAGCGAGCAGTTCAGCGACTTCGCCAACACCGTGGCGCCCACGGCCGACGGCCAGAAGGGGTTGATCTCGGACTACACGATCTGGAACGCGACGCTGAACTACCACTTCAAGCCCGAGCGCACCACGGTGTTCCTGACGGTAAAAAACCTCGCCGACAAGACCTACATTGTGGATCGCACGCGCGGCATCCTGCCCGGCAGCCCGCGCCTGATCCAGGCTGGCATCAAGTACGCGTTTTAATTAAGAAAGGAGCACGTTCACGACATCGGCGACATCCTGCGCGAATCGCTGGGGCACGAACGCGAAGCCCTTAAGGCGTACCAGGAGCTATTGAGCCTGGTGAAGGACCGCTCGGTGTGGCTGGAAGAATACGCCCGCGACATGATTTACAAAGAGGAGCAGCATCAGGGCGACGTGGACAAGATGCTGCGCAAGCCGGGCGATATTGATGCCTTTACCGGGCGCTAGGGCGGCGGATTCAACTTCGGGATATAAGTTTTAGCGATTGCTCTCGCTGGGGTACACGGGGCGCGCAACGCGCCCCGTGTTGCTTTAGGGCCTAGCGGATTACGATAAACAACGCCGCGCCGTCGCGCCGCACGTTGAGCAGCAGCGACCCTTTGTCTTTTTGCGTGATGTTGACGAGATCGTCCGGTGTGCGCACCGGCTTGCGGTTGACTGAGACCAGCAGATCGCCCGGGCGCAGGCCGGCCTGCGCGGCGCGGCTGTTCGGGTCTACGTCCATCACCGGGATGCCCTCGAGCTTGCCGTACAGCGGCGAACCTTCATTGATCGCGCCGAACACCACGCCCGCCAGGCGCGGGTCCGCATGTTGCGCGCCCACCTGTGATTCCTGCACGGCCTCTTTCACCAGCACCTCGACGCTGCGTGTCTTGCCGTCGCGCAGAATGTCGAGCTTGACCTTTTCGCCCGCGCGCAGCAGGCCGATGGTGTTGCGTAAACTTCCCGCATCACGCACCGGCTGACCGTTCAGCGCGCTGATGATGTCGCCCGGCTTGATGCCCGCCTTGTCCGCGGGCGACCCTTGCAGCACCTGAGCGACCACCGCGCCTTGTGGCGCCGTGCCCGGCGCGATGTTGAAGGCCTGCGCGAGATCGGGCGTGAGGTCCTGCACTTGTATGCCCAACCGGCCGCGCTTGACCTTGCCGAACTCAATCAATTGGCTGGTGATGCTTTGCGCCATGTTGATGGGGATGGCGAAGCCGATGCCGATGTTGCCGCCGGCGGGGGAGAGAATCGCGGTATTGATGCCGATCAGTTCGCCGCGCAGGTTGACCAGCGCGCCGCCCGAATTCCCCGGGTTGATGGAGGCGTCGGTCTGGATAAAATCCTCGTAGCCTTCGATGCCGAGCCCGCTGCGCCCCAGCGCGCTCACGATGCCGGAGGTGACGGTCTGGCCGAGGCCGAACGGATTGCCGATGGCGACCACGAAATCGCCCACGCGCAGTTTGGATGAGTCGCCCAGCGGCAAGGCCTTCAAATTCCGCGCCGGGATCTGGATCACCGCCACGTCCGCCTCGGGATCGATGCCGATCACCTTGGCCTTAAACGTGCGCCGGTCGCGCAGCGTGACGCTGATCTCCGTGGCGTTGGCGATGACGTGAGCATTGGTCAGCACGTAGCCGCGTTGCGCGTCCACAATCACGCCCGAACCCAGGCTTTGCGTTTCGCGCTCCTGCGCGCCGTCGGGAATGCCGAAGAAGCGGCGGAAAGCCGGGTCGCTCAGCAAGGGATTTTGCATCGCCACCCTGCCGCGCGTGGAGATATTCACCACGGCGGGCGCGGCCTGCTCGATCATGGGCGCAAGCGTGGGCAAGGGCTGGTTTTGACTGTCGGCGGCGGGCAGCGCGGCGAGGGCGTTGCCGGACGCAAGGCATAGGGCAAGCAGCGCGCCGGACAGCAGGCGAGGGCGATTCGATTTCATAGGGCTTCCTTAAAAGGGGCGGTTATCCGCGGGTGCGCGGAAGACCGGACGGATTTTTCTTGCGTAACCTCTTAGAAGCGCGGGCGCAAAGAAAGTTCACTCGCGCGCCGGTGAACGCCCCCGCGCTTTGCGCGGGGGCGTTCAAGGTAGTGTATCCGACCGGAATTTGGTAGCATCGGTTGGGCACTTCCTAAAACCACAGGAGATTATCCATGATGGCGGCATGTAGATTGTTGGAACAATTCGGCCCGCTTGCGGGACGCCTGCTGCTGGCGCACATTTTTATTCTCGCCGGCTTGCGCAAACTCACCGGTTGGGAGGGCGCCTTGGGCTTTATGGCCAGCAAGGGTTTGCCGATGACCGAGGCATTGCTCGCGCTCACCATCCTCATCGAGCTCGGCGCCGGGCTGCTGCTAGTGCTGGGTTACAAGGCACGCTGGGCGGCCTTTGCCATTTTTCTGTTTCTAATCCCGGTGACGCTGATATTTCACCCATTCTGGGCCGACCCGAAGGAGATGAATAGTTTCATGACAAATCTCGCCATCATGGGCGGCATGTTGTATGTCATGACCTACGGCAGCGGGCCGTATAGCCTGAGCCGGGAGAAGTGCGCATAGATTTCAAGCGACAGACTGCTGAGGTCAACACGAAAGATACGCCGGGGATCATCGCCCCGCCGCCGCTCATTTATGTGAGCGCGCTGGCGGCGGGGCTGTTGCTCGACTGGCGCTATCCGCTCGCCTTTCTGCCCGGGGAACTGACGCTCCCCTTGGGCGCGCTATTGGTTGCGCTCGGCGTTCTGTGCGCTTTGCCCGCCTTTCTCGCCATGCGCCGCGCGTCCACCGCGGTCAATCCATATCAACCG
The DNA here is from genome assembly GCA_038924245.1 of Gammaproteobacteria bacterium. GTDB lineage: Bacteria > Pseudomonadota > Gammaproteobacteria > SURF-13 > SURF-13 > SURF-13. Next base: position 4,709 of record JBCKVB010000055.1, read on the forward strand.
ACGACGACGATTGTCACCGACGGCCCCTACCGCTACACGCGCAATCCGCTGTATCTGGCGCTTGCGCTGTTTTACGCAGGCATCGCCAGCCTCAGCAACGCACTGTGGGCGATGGCGCTGCTGCCCGTCGCGCTGGTGATAATTCACTACGGCGTCATCCGGCGCGAGGAAAAATATCTGGAGCGAAAGTTCGGCGCGGAATACTTGCGCTATAAAAATACCGTACGGCGCTGGTTATAACTCGCCGCACGGTATCCGGCCCTTGGCTGCTCAGCCTCCGCCGTCTTGTGGGGCCGGGGTACGTCCCCTTTCCTCGGCGAGCGCGGCGCGGAGCCCTTCGAGCTTGGCGTGAAAATCCGCGGCCTCACCGTAGGCCAGGCGGTTTCAATGTTCAAGTGCAACAAGGTTAAGTTTATCAGCAGACGTAGGTCAGGCTGCGAAGCTGCCTGACAATCTCTGTGTCACGGAGCGCTGCGCGCACCATGACCTACATGCTTGGAGCTACGCGGTGCTGCCGACACAGAAGAAAACTTAGTCATGTTATTTCTGCGCGAGGCCTCAGACTCGATTTATCTAAGAGGTTTCACAATATAGTCGAGTCGGACCCGTTACGCTCTCTCGGAGTAAGCACTACAATATTCACGACTGCTGCAAGCGTTTTGCGTACTTTCCGCGCACCATCGGGCCGGTAAAGTCGGAGCGCTTGTACTCGGCACGAAGTCCGCC
>JBCKVB010000056.1:0-5410 GCA_038924245.1 Gammaproteobacteria bacterium
ACGTGGAAATTATCGCGCGTGAGCTGAATGTATCCGCGAAAGGTGCTGAAGAAGTTCTGCAACGCGCACGCGCAAAACTTTTCCAGGCGCGCGAGGCGCGCGTGCGCCCGGGGCGCGACGATAAAATCCTCACCGCCTGGAACGCACTCATGATCAAGGCGCTGGCGCTTGCCGCACGCATCTTTGAGCGCGCCGAGTGGTCCGAGAGTGGCACGCGCGCGCTTGATTTCATCCGCGCCAAGCTATGGCGCGATGGGCGTCTGCTCGTCACCTGCAAAGACGGCAAGGCCCATTTGCCCGCCTATCTGGATGACCATGCGTTTTTACTCGACGCGTTGCTGGAGTTATTGCAAACGCGCTGGCGCGCAACTGATCTCCAGTTCGCCATCGAGATCGCCGAGGTCATGCTCACGCATTTTGAGGATAAGGAGCACGGCGGTTTTTTCTTTACGGCCGACGATCATGAAAAACTCATCCACAGACCCAAGCCCCTGGCCGACGATGCCACGCCATCCGGCAACGGCATCGCGGCCTGTGCCTTGGCGCGCCTGGGGCGCCTGCTGGGCGAAGCGCGTTACTTGGATGCCGCGGAGCGCACGCTCAAGGCGGCCTGGCCCGCCCTGCAACAAACGCCCTACGCCTGCAACACCCTGCTCAATGCGCTGGAAGAGCACCTCGCTCCACCGCAAACCATCATCCTGCGCGGCGACGCGCACGCCATGCCACCCTGGCAACGGCGCGCCAATCAAACCTACGCGCCACGCCGCCTGCTCATGGCAATTCCGGCCGATGCAAAAAATCTTCCTGGAGTGTTGGCGGAGCGCAAGTCCAAAGGCGCGGTGACCGCCTACCTGTGCGAGGGCTTGTCCTGCTCCGCGCCACTGACTGAGTTCGGCGAGTTCGAACTGCGTTTAAAGCAAGGGTAGCGTGCGCCGTGCGCACGAAATGGCTTATGGAAACTCTGAAAAATCCATCCCTGGATTTTTCAGAGACGAAAAACGAAAATGTGCCCTTAATAATATTAGGGGCGTTTTTCTTCATTTCTCAAACACTTTAGGTGTTTGAGAAATGGCGGTGCATCCTGCACCGCACGGAACCTCTGAATAAATCAGAGGTTCCTTATTACAGCATTACAGCGCGTAACCGAAGCTTTCCTTAAAGCGCGCGGCGAATTCTTCCTGTGTGAAGCGGTGGTTTTGCGTGCCGTGTTTTTCGATTTTGATCGCGCCCATGAGCGAGGCGATGCGCCCGGTGGTTTCCCAGTCGCAGCCCTTGTTTAGCCCATACAACAGTCCGGCGCGGTAGGCGTCGCCGCAGCCGGTGGGGTCGGCGAGTACGGCGGGGCGCGCGGCGGGTACCTTGATCTGTTTCCCCTTGGCATAAACCGTCGAACCCTGCGCGCCGTGGGTGACGACAAGGGCCTCGACGCTCTTGGCCAGCTCCTGCGCGGATTGGCCGGTGCGCTGCTGCATGAGTTGCAGTTCGTAATCGTTGAACGCGGCCCAAGTGGCCTGCTCCATGAAGGTCATCAGCTCATCGCCGTTGTACATGGGCATACCCTGGCCGGGGTCGAACATGAAGGGTATGCCGGCCTGGGCGAATTGCGCGGCGTGCTCGATCATGCCTTCGCGCCCGTCGGGAGCGATGATGCCGAGCTTGACGCCCTTGGCGTCCGTCACTTTATTCTGATGCGCGAAGTTCATCGCGCCGGGGTGAAACGCGGTGATCTGGTTGTCATCCAGATCAGTGGTGATGAAGGCCTGCGCTGTGTAGGCGTGATCTATGGTGGTGACATGGCGGCAGTTGATTTCCCAGCGCTGCAACCAGTCTTTATAAGACAAGAAGTCCATGCCCACCGTGCCCATGGGCAAGGCGTCGCCGCCCAGCAATTTCAGGTTATAAGCAATGTTGCCCGCGCAGCCGCCGAATTCGCGCCTCAAGTCCGGCACCAGGAATGAAACGCTTAAGATGTGCACCTGTTCCGGCAGGATGTGATGTTTAAACCGGTCATGAAACACCATGATGGTGTCGTAGGCGAACGAACCGCAGATGAGCGCTGACATGGGCGATCCTTATTGAAATTTTTCCGCAACAATCATAACCCAAATCAACACGGCGTTGATAAGCGCCAGAAACACCGCCGCCGAGCCCATGTCCTTGGCGCGCCCCGACAGGGTGTGATGTTCAGTGCCGATGCGGTCTATGGCCGCTTCGATGCTGGAGTTGATGACCTCGACGATCAACACCAAAAACAGGCTGCCTACGAGCAGTGCGCGCTCCAGCGCGTTATCGCCCAGCCACAAGCCGAGCGGCGCGAGTATCCCAAATAACCATGTCTCCAGGCGGAACGCGGCCTCATTGTCGAATGCCGCCTTAAGCCCGGCGATGGAATATCCGCCGGCGCGTATCAGGCGTTGAATTTCTTTCAGCAGGCCGGAGGTCATGAGTGAATTACCCTGTTTATGAAACAGCACCCGCGCGCACCATAGCAGCAAGCGTTACCTGATTCAAGCGTTGATGTTTCCGTCACGCCGGTGCGGGCGATATATGACAGAGAGGTAACACTCGCCTTAAACAAGTTGTAACACACGGAGTGCATAGTTTCGCCAAATCAACCGGTAAGGCGAGGGACTTCATGGCGGTTTTAAAATATCGCGCTATCTGGATCTCGGACGTGCATCTCGGCATCCGCGCTTGCAAGGCGGAGTTTCTGCTGGATTTCCTGAAGCAGACCGAGTCGCAATATTTGTATCTGGTCGGCGACATCATTGATTTCTGGAGCCTGAAAACCTTCTGGTACTGGCCGCGATTGCACAATGAAGTGGTGCAAACCATCCTGCGCAAGGCGGCCAACGGCACCAAGGTGATTTACGTGCCGGGCAATCATGATGAATTGTTCCGCGATTACGTGGGTCAGACGTTCCCGCGCATCAAGGTATGCGCGGACGTGCCGGTCATGGTTTCAGAATAAGATCAAGTTCGCGCGCGGCCTTCACATCGTCGAGGCGCCGCACCGGCGTGGTGTGCGGCGCACTCTTCACTTGTTCAGGCGAGGCGTACGCCTCGGCGAGGATTTTCCGCATCGCGTCAATAAAGCCATCCAGCGTTTCCTTGCTTTCCGTTTCGGTGGGCTCAATCAGCAAACACTCCGGCACCAGCGGCGGAAAATACGTGGTCGGCGCGTGATAACCGTAGTCCAGTAAACGTTTCGCCACGTCCATGGTCGTCACGCCGGTCTCATCCTTGAGCTTCTTCAAGGTAAGAATGAACTCGTGCGTGGCGCGGCGTTTCGGATAGGCGGCTTGAAATCCGGCCTGCACAAGTTGCGCCATCAGATAATTCGCGTTCAACGTGGCGAACTCGGCGACGCGCGGCATGCCTTCGCGCCCCAGCAGGCGCGCGTAGACGTAGGCGCGCAGCAACACGCCCGCATTGCCCGCGTGCGCGGACAGGCGCCCGATGGTTTGCGGAAAGTCTTGCCCGGTGAGCCAGCGGTAGCGTCCGTCCTTTTCCTTGCCAACCATGGGCACGGGCAGAAACGGCGCTAATCTGTCATTTACGCCCACCGGCCCCGCGCCGGGGCCGCCGCCGCCGTGCGGGGTGGAGAAGGTCTTGTGCAGGTTCATGTGGATTACATCGAAGCCCATGTCGCCCGGCTTCACCTTGCCGAGGATGGCGTTGAGATTGGCGCCGTCGTAATACAACAGTCCGCCCGCATCGTGCACGATCTTTTGCACTTGCTGGATGTCGCGCTCGAACACGCCCAGCGTGGAAGGATTGGTGAGCATGAGTCCGGCGGTGTGCGGACCGACCGCCGCGCGCAGTTTCTCCACGTCAATATCGCCGTCGGGCCCGGTGGGGATTTCGCGCACCGTGTAGCCGCACATGGCGGCGGTGGCGGGATTGGTGCCGTGCGCGGCGTCGGGCGCCAGGATTTCCGTGCGCGCGCTGTCGCCGCGCGCGTCATGGTAGGCGCGGATCATGGCCACACCCGCGAACTCGCCCTGCGCGCCCGCCATGGGCGTGAGCGACATCGCCGTCATGCCGGTGACATCCTTCAGGATTTCCTGCAATTCGTACATGCATGCCAGGAAACCCTGGCTGAAATTTTCCGGCGCGCCGGGGTGCCTATTCACGAAACCCGGCAGCAGGGCGAGCTTGTTGCACGCGCGCGGGTTGTACTTCATGGTGCACGAACCGAGCGGATAGAAATGCGTGTCTATCGAGAAATTCTTCTGCGACAGCCGCGTGTAATGCCGCACCGCCTGCATCTCGGACACCTCCGGCAGCAGCGGGCGCTGTTTGCGCCGCAACGCATCCGGGATGTCTTTTATCTCCGCGTTATCCAGCGGCGCCTGGGAGGGATTGGTGCGGCCGGGCCTTGAATGTTCGAAAATCAGCATGTTTTTTGGATACCTGAAATATCGCTGGCTAACGATATACTTCGCGCCAATGACTTTTTGAACCGGTTATCTTTCGGCATCCTTCCGGCCTTGAGTTTTTCGCCAGGGCTTTAATCCGGGGAATGATTCTGGCAAATATATCCGCTGGAAGCTGCTTGAGATCGCGTTCCGCCGCACGCTCAAGAATAACTTCATACATCCGCACGACGCTCTTTCATAAAATCTTCAAGCTTGCGGAATTTAAGCGGCTTTTTTCTCATTTCCTGTAGTATCTTGAGATCATCCGCGTCATCGAGACGCTCCAGCATTTCCTGATAATCCTTGATATCGAGGATCACCGCGGCAGGTTTGCCTTGGCGGAGCACTATCTCCGGGTATTTGCGTTTGGCTTTCATTCGTTCACCTTTTCTTCCCTTAGCCTCTCAACGCGCAGGTCACGGTGTGAGGATCGCTCCGTGACACATGGATTGTCAGGCAGCTTCGCAGCCTGACCTACGTCCTGCCGTTACGCGCGGCGAGCGGGAATTATTTCAACGCCGCCAGCGCCTTGTCGTAATCCGGCTCCTGCGCGATTTCCGGCACCAGTTGCGTGTAAACCACCTTGTCGTTTTCGTCTATCACCACCACGGCGCGCGCGGTGATGCCGGCCAGCGGGCCGTCTTCGATGAGCACGCCGTAATCCTTGGCGAAGTGGCGGTCGCGCATCATGGACAGCGTCACCACGTTTTTGGTGTTTTCCGAGGTGCAGAACCGGTTCATGGCGAACGGCAGATCGGCGGAGATCATCAGCATCACCACGTCGTCACGGCCCTTGGCGTGCTCGTTGAATTTTTTGGTGCTTGCCGCGCAAACCGGTGTATCGAGACTGGGCACGATGTTGAGCAGCTTTTTCTTGCTGCGGTAGTCGGCCAGCGTGACATCGTTGAGGTTCACGTCGGCGAGCCTGAAATCAGGCGCCTTGCTGCCCACCTTGGGCAGTTCACCGTTGGTATGGATGGGGGCGCCTT
>JBCKVB010000057.1:0-4844 GCA_038924245.1 Gammaproteobacteria bacterium
GCGGATTGCTCCGCCGGGTGCGGCGTAACAAGTTTTACGCCGTCTCGATGGAGACGGCCTTGATGCTGAGGCGGATGCGGCCCTGCCTGTCCACCTCCAGCACTTTGACCTTGACGATATCGCCTTCCTTGAGCTTGTCACTCACGTTCTCCACGCGCTCATCGGAGATTTGCGAGATGTGTACCAGGCCGTCGCGGCCGGGCAGGATGGTGACGAAGGCGCCGAAGTCCATGAGCTTGGCCACGCGTCCTTCGTAGATCATGCCCACTTCCACGTCGGCGGTGATCTGCTCGATGCGGCGTTTCGCCTCCTGACCCGCGGCGTTGTCCACCGAGGCGATCTTCACCGTGCCGTCGTCGGTGATGTCTATGGTGGCGCCGGTCTCTTCGGTGATGGCGCGGATGGTGGTGCCGCCCTTGCCGATCACGTCGCGTATCTTGTCGGGATGAATCTTGAAGGTGATGATGCGCGGCGCGTATTCGGACATCTGCGCGCGCGGCGCGGAGATCGCCTGGTTCATGATGCCGAGGATGTGCATACGCCCCTCTTTGGCCTGTTCCAGGGCGGCGTGCATGATTTCGCGTGTGATGCCGTCTATCTTGATGTCCATCTGCAACGCGGTCACGCCGCGCGCGCTGCCCGCCACCTTGAAGTCCATGTCGCCCAGGTGATCTTCATCACCCAGGATGTCGGACAGCACCGCGAATTTATCGCCTTCTTTAATCAGGCCCATGGCGATACCCGCCACCGGGGCCTTGAGCGGCACGCCCGCGTCCATCAGCGACAGACTCGCGCCGCACACGCTGGCCATGGAGCTGGAGCCGTTGGACTCGGTGATTTCCGACACCACGCGGATGACGTAAGGGAACTGTTCCAGGGTCGGCATCACCGCGCGCACGCCGCGCTTGGCGAGGTTGCCGTGGCCGATCTCGCGCCGCTTGGGGCTGCCCACCATGCCGGTCTCGCCGACGCAGGAAGGCGGAAAGTTGTAATGCAGCATGAACGGCTCTTTGCGTCCGCCCTCGATGGCGTCTATCAGTTGCGCATCGCGGCCGGTGCCGAGCGTGGTGACCACCAACGCCTGCGTCTCGCCACGCGTGAACAGCGCCGAGCCGTGCGTGCGCGGCAGCACGCCGGTGCGCACCGTGATGGGGCGGATGCTGCGCGTATCGCGCCCGTCTATGCGCGCCTCGCCCTGCAGGATGCGGCTGCGCACCACGTGACTTTCCAGGTGCTCGATGGCGTGCTTGATTTGCTCTTCGCCGAATACCGCCTGCGCCGTCAGTTTGACCACGATCCCGGCGCGAATTTCGCCCAGACGATTCTGGCGCGCCTGTTTCTCGCTGATCTGATAGGCGGCGGTGATGGACGCCTCGCCCGCGCTTTTCACCGCCTGCTGCAATTCCTCATCCTTCACGGCGGGCTTCCAGTTCCAGGCCGGTTTGCCGGCTTCGCTCGCCAGCTCGCGGATCACCTGGATGGCGCGCTGCATTTGCTCATGGCCGAACATCACCGCGCCGAGCATCACGTCTTCAGGCAGTTCTTTCGCCTCGGACTCCACCATCAGCACCGCGTTTTGCGTGCCGGCCACGAACAGGTCCAGCGCGGAGTCCTTCAATTCACTTAAAGTGGGGTTGAGCAAATACTTGCCGTCGCGGTAACCCACGCGCACGGCGCCGATGGGTCCCTGGAACGGCATCCCCGACAGGGTCAGCGCCGCGGAGGCGCCGAGCATGGCGGGAACATCCGGATCAATTTCCGGATCGAGCGATACCACGGTGGCGATGATTTGCACTTCGTTGGTGAATCCCTTGGGGAACAGCGGACGGATGGGGCGGTCTATGAGCCGTGAGGTGAGGGTTTCCTTTTCCGAGGGACGCCCCTCGCGCTTGAAAAAGCCGCCGGGTATTTTACCCGCCGCATAGGTGCGTTCCTGATAGTTGACGGTAAGCGGGAAAAAGTCGCGCCCTTCCTCCGCCTCCTGCACACCCACCGCGGTCACCATCACCACGGTATCGCCCATGCTCGCCATGACCGAGGCGCTCGCCTGACGCGCGATCTCGCCGGTTTCAAGTGTCACATCGTGTTTGCCGTATTGAAAAGTCTTTTTACTGGAGGTCACTGTGTAGGTCCTGTTGTGAGGCGAGGATGGTAAGGGGTTTGCGCTTATTTACGTAAACCGAGTGCAGCGATCAGCGCACGGTATTTTTCCGCGCTGGTCTTCTTGAGATAGTCGAGCAGCTTGCGCCGTTTATTGACCATGCGCAGCAGGCCTTGACGGGAGTGCGTGTCCTTTTTGTGGGTCTTGAAGTGACCGGACAATTGCTCGATGTGCGCCGAGAGCAGCGCGACTTGTACTTCGGGTGAACCGGTGTCTTGCGCCGTACGCTGGTGCTGTTTTATGACCGGCGCCTTATGTTCGCTGTTGAATGGCATGGTGAACTCCTGACTTCCCTAAAAATTTAAAAAACTTGTGCCTGAAATCAAACGCCTATTTTAGCTTAATTTCCGCTCGATGAAAAGGCGCGCGGATACAGGAACGGTCCGGCCCAGACCCGGACTCAGGTCAGGTTGAGCAGGCGGCGCGGGGCGATGCGGCCATCTTCCTGCACCTCGCCCACGCCGAGAAACCGCTCCGGAGCGGCAAACAGCTTCACCCAGCCGGAGAGCGGGGCCTGAGGCACAAACACCGCCTGCCCCTGACCGAGGTAAAACGCCGTGGCCTCGGTGAGGCGCAGTTCCGGCCAGCCGGAGAGCGCGGCCTGAACCGGCAGCAGCACGCTGTCGAGCGGCCCTTCACCCTGCGCGGCCAAATTCCGCAAGGCCTCCAGGGTATGCGTCTGACTCACATCAAAATTACCCACGCGTGTGCGGCGCAACTCGATGAGGTGTGCGCAGCAGCCAAGTATTTCTCCGATGTCCTCGGCCAGCGTGCGTACATAGGTGCCTTTGCTGCACTGTACGTCCATCGCCAGCAGGTGCGGCGCACGCAGGGTGAGCGTGAGCTGTTCGATAAACACCTCGCGCGGCTCCCGTTCCACCTCGATACCGCGCCGCGCCAGACGGTACAGCGGCTGGCCGTGGTGCTTGAGCGCGGAGTACATGGGCGGGGTCTGCATAAGATGTCCTTGAAAGCGCGTCGCGACTTCGGCCAGGCGCTGTGGCGTATACACACCGACCGGCCGCGTTTCCACCACTTCACCCTCGGCGTCGCCGGTACGCGTGCGCTCGCCCAGCTTGCACAAAGTTTGGTAATGTTTGTCGGCGTCGAGCAGAAAGCGCGCCAGCTTGGTGGCCTCGCCCAGACAGATGGGCAACACGCCGCTCGCCAGCGGATCGAGGCTGCCGGAGTGCCCGGCCTTGCGCGCGCGGTACAGGCGCTTCACCGTTTGCAACGCGGCGTTGGAACTGATGCCGACCGGTTTGTCGAGCAGCAGGATGCCGTGCACCTCCCTGCGGACTTGCCTAGGGGTTTGGGCGGGATCGGCCATCAGCGGTTACTCCTTGTGCGCGGCTTTATCGGAGCGCACCGCCTGCTGGATAAGTTCGTTCAGGCGCTGCTCGCGCACGGCTCGCGCGTCATAGACAAACCGCAGGCGCGGCAGGAATTGCAGGTGCACCCGCTCGCCTAGGGCATGGCGCAGAAACGGCGCGGCGCTGTTCAGGGTTTTCACGCTCAACTTCGCATCGTGCGCGGCATCGAGCAGTGTGACGTACACGCGCGCGTGGGACACGTCGTGCGCAAGCTGCACTCGCGTAACCGTCACCATGCCGATGCGCGGGTCCTTGATCTCGCGCTGTATCAGCGTGGCGAGCGCGCGCTGGATTTCCTCGGCAATGCGGTCTATGCGGCTGTATTCTTTCATAGAGACAGATACAAGAGAAAAGAGAAAAGAGAAAAGAGAAAAGAGAAAAGAAACTGCCTTGAGCACTTTGTTTTTTTAACTTTTCTCTTTTCTCTTGTATCTTTTCTCTGTAGTTATAGTTTACGTACCACCTGCACCCGTTCGTAGACTTCGATCTGATCGCCGGGGCGCACGTCGTTGTAGTTTTTCACGCCGATGCCGCATTCGGTGCCGGCGCGCACTTCGTTCACGTCGTCCTTGAAGCGGCGCAGCGATTCCAGTTCGCCTTCGTAGATCACCACGTTGTCGCGCAGCACGCGGATCGGATTGTGGCGCTTGATCACGCCCTCCGCCACCTGGCAGCCCGCGACCGCGCCGAACTTGGACGACTTGAACACGTCGCGCACCTCGGCCAGGCCCACGATCTGCTCGCGGAATTCCGGCACCAGCATGCCGGTCATGGCGTTCCTCACGTCGTCAATCACATTGTAGATGATGCTGTAGTAACGCAAATCCACCGCCTGCTCGGCCACCAGACGCCGCGCCGTGGCGTCGGCGCGCGTGTTGAAACCGATCACCCACGCCTTGGAGACGGCGGCGAGATTCACGTCCGACTCGTTGATGCCACCCACGCCGGAGGTGATGATCTTCACCTTCACCTCATCGGTGGAGAGTTTTTCCAGGGCGTCGCGCAGCGCGCCCGCCGAACCTTGCACATCGGCCTTGATGATCAGGTTGAGGGTGCGCGTCTTGCCTTCTTCCAGTTGACTGAATACGTCTTCCGGCTTGCCCGCAGTTTGGCGCGCCAGCTTCACGTCACGGAATTTGCCTTGGCGGAACAGCGCGACTTCGCGCGCCTTGCGCTCATCGGCCACCACCAGCATGTCGTCGCCCGCATTGGGCGTACCGGACAGGCCGAGCAGCACCACCGGTACGGAAGGTCCGGCCGCGGCCACGCTGGCGCCGTTTTCGTCCAGCAATGCGCGCACGCGTCCGAAT
>JBCKVB010000058.1:0-4841 GCA_038924245.1 Gammaproteobacteria bacterium
GTCTTCGAGCAGCAACTGGGCATTGAGAGGCCTGTCCAGCAAGCGCGCGGTTTCCGATATTTGATCGAGATAGGCATAAAGACGTCTTCCCAGACAGGCGCCGGCAAGAGCCGTGAGTCCGGTACGCAAATCGGGGTTGTTGAGTGGGGCCTGCGCCGCGGCCTGCAGGCGCAGCATATCGGCAACCCAACCCGACAGCGCGTGAACAACCTGCTTGAGATCAACATCACGCCAGGCGGCGGCCAGCGCCACCGGATCGGCCTCGCCACGCGCAAGCTGGAGCAGATCGCTGAACAGACGCGTGCGTTGTTCGAGCATCCCGTCTTTAGCATAGCGCAGGGCGCGCAGCGGCGCGCCGCTGGCAAGCGCCAGCAACGGCTCGGCTGGCTGCGCGTCACCCAACTGCCCGCTCAGCCACGCCCGCGCCACGTCATGCGCTGGGGGAGTAAACGGTATCCTCTGGCAACGGCTGCGCACGGTGGCGGGCAGCAGCGTGGGCCGGCTTGTGATCAGCATCAGCAGCGAATGGGCGGGCGGTTCTTCCAGGGTCTTGAGCAGGGCGTTGGCCGCCTCGATAGTCATGCGTTCGGCAGGCGTGATGAGCGCAATCTTGTAACCGGCGGCGTGACTCTTGAACGCGATCCAGGCGATGATCTCGCGCACCTGGTCTATGCCGATGGACTTGCGTTCCTCCTCCGGCGCGATGCGCTGGCAATCAGGATGAGTGCCCGCGTTGAACATCACGCAGGCGGAACAGCTTTGACACGCCTGCCCATCGGTGCGCGGCGCACTACACAGCAAGGCCTGACTGAAGGTGCGCGCGAACTGTTCCTTGCCCAAACCCTCCGGCCCGTGCAGCAGCAGCGCATGAGGCAGAACAGCCGCGCGCGCGCGCGCCATGAGCGCATCCCACTGCGTGCTGTGCCAGGGAAGAAGGTTGGATAACTCTGCGCTCATGCGGGTAATTTCGCCAGCGCCTGGACGATCTGCGCCTGCACTTCGGCCAGCGGCAGCGCGGCGTTAATGACGCGGTAACGCTGCGGATGCTGGCGCGCCTGCTGCAAATAGGACTCGCGCACGCGCTCAAAAAACCCGCCGTCCTCGCGCTCGAAACGGTCGGGTTCACTGCGCTTGCCCGCGCGCTCCAGACCCAGATGCACGGGCAGATCGAGCAGCAAAGTAAGATCGGGGCGCAGCACGCCTTGCGTCCAGTTTTCCAGTGCAGCGATGCGTTCTTCCGCTATTCCACGGCCGCCGCCTTGATAGGCGTAGCTCGCCGCGCTAAAGCGGTCGCACAGCACCCACTGTCCGGCGTGCAGCGCAGGCAGAATCACCCGCGCAAGATGCTCCGCGCGCGCCGCGAACATGAGCAGCAGCTCCGCATCGGGGCTGATCGCTTCCTGATGGTGATCGAGCAGCAGATGGCGCAGTTTTTCACCGAGCGCGGTGCCACCCGGTTCGCGCGTGACCACCACGGATTTTCCGGCGCCGACCAGACACTCGCGGATAAAGGTTACACAGGTGGATTTGCCTGCGCCTTCTATCCCTTCCACCGTGATGAAGCGCCCAGAGAGTTTGTTTTTGTCCGGCATGGAATCAGGAGCCGCTGCGCCGTCCCTTTAGCTGATATTTGGATACCGCGGCATTGTGCTGTTCGAGGGTCGCGGAAAATTCGTGCGTACCGTCGCCGCGTGCGACGAAGTAAAGCGCGTCACCCGGCGCGGGGTGCAGCGCGGCGTGGATCGCCCGCGCGCCCGGCAGCGCGATGGGCGTGGGCGGCAAGCCCTTGCGCGTATAGGTATTGTAGGGATTGTCTTGCATGAGATCGCGGCGGCGCAGGTTGCCGTCGAAGGATGCACCCATGCCGTAGATGATGGTGGGATCGGTTTGCAGCGCTATGCCGATTTTTAAACGCCGCGCGAATACTCCGGCTATTTCAGCCCGCTCACGCGCCGCGCCGGTTTCCTTTTCGATGATGGAGGCCAGTATCAGGGCTTCGTAAGGTGTGCTCAACGGCGCGTCCTCACTGCGCGCCTGCCATTCCTGGTCAAGCTTTATTTCCATTGCCTGATAGGCGCGTTGCAGAAAGGCCAGGTCGGTGGCGCCTTTTGGAAAGTGATAGGTGTCGGGGAGAAAGCGGCCTTCGGAATGCTCGTCCGGTTTGCCGAGCCGCGCCATGATCTGCTCCGCGCTCAAGTCTTGCAGCGTATGCGTCAGCTTCTCGTGGCGCGCCAGCGCCCCGGTCAACTGCTGAAACGTCCACCCTTCTATGATGGTAAAACTGTATTCATGTACCTTGCCCGCCACCAGTTGACTCAGTAATTGAGCCGGGGTGGCGCCGGGAGCGAAATGATATTCACCCGCCTTGATGGAGGCGCTGTTTCCCTCGATGCGCGCCAGAAAAACAAGGTAATAAGGTTGCGTCATCAAGTGGTGACGCTTGAGATCCTGAGCGATGCTTTTTACGTTTGCGCCGGGCGTGACTTCGTAATCAAAGCCCGCCTCCGGAATGGCGAGCGGGGTTTTCGTGAAGCGCTGATAGTCCATAAAAACAGCGCCCGCAAAACCCGCCAGCAGAACCAGGCCGATGAAGGTGGACAGCGACAAAAATAATTTTCGCATCTACACAGTATACCCTGTAACTTCGGCGGCAAGACGTGTGCGGAGCGGGCCGCGGACATAATGCCGCTCGGCAAGTTGACGCACCGGCCATAGGCCGATCAGGCTGTTGCAGACAAATACTTCATCCGCCTCCAGAACATCATTCAAGGTAATCTCGCCGATGCGCGCCGTAATATCAAGCTGCGCCGCGATGTCCAAAATCAATCCGCGCATCACGCCCGCGACGCCGCACTGCGTGACATCAGGCGTCAGCAGCGCGCCCGCCTTGACCAGAAACAGATTGCTCATGGTGCCGCTGATGACCCGCCCCTCGTTATCCAGCATGATGCCTTCCGTGATGCCGGGGTCATCCCACTCGTTGCGCGCCAGCACCTGTTCCAGACGGTTGAGATGCTTCATCCCGGCCAGCGCCGGGTTCTGCGCCATGCGCGTGGCGCACACGCGCATCACGATCCCCCGCGTGGCGGACTCACTGGAATAGTCCGGCCACGGATAACGCGCCACGATGCGCGTTGGGTGCACCGCCGCGGGCGCGCGGTAGCCGCGCCCTCCCACGCCGCGCGTGAGGACGATTTTGAGCACGCCCTGCGTCACGCCCGCGCAAACCTGTGCGGCCTCCTTGTCCAGTAAACTGTCATCCGGCGGTGGGAGACCCAGGCGCGCGCAACCCTCGGCCAGACGCTGCCTATGCCGCCGCCACAGCAAGGGCTGCCCCGCGCGCACCGCCAGCGTCTCGAACAACCCGTCGCCGTAATGCAGCCCGCGATCCAGCGCATCCACTTTATCCAGCGCGTGACCGTTAATCAACATCATAACGCCGCCCCCAGCGCCAGGAGCAGGCCGCGTGCCTTGGCGCGTGTTTCCTCAAGCTCTTTTTCCGGGATGGAGTCCGCCACGATACCGCCTCCGGCGCGCAGCAAAATGTTGCGCCCTTGCTTGACCAGGGTGCGGATCAGAATATTCATTTGCAGACTGCCGTCGCGGTTGAGATAACCCATGCTGCCGGTGTAAGGCCCGCGCGCGCACTGCTCCAGTTCGGCGATGATCTCCATGCAGCGCACCTTGGGACAGCCAGTGATGGTGCCGCCGGGAAATACCGCGCGCAGCACCTGTGCGGGCGTGGCATCAGCGCGCAAGGTCCCGCGCACGCTGGAGACGATGTGATGCACGTGAGCGTAGCTTTCTATCGTCATCAATTCATTCACTTCCACGCTGCCCGGCACGCACACCCGCCCCAAGTCGTTGCGCTCCAGGTCAATCAGCATAATATGTTCCGCCCGCTCTTTGGGATGCGCGAGCAGCGCCGCGCTCTCAGTGACGTCGCTCACGCTGGAGCTGCGCTTGCGCGGACGCGTGCCCGCGATGGGGCGCGTCTCCACCCTGCCCTCCCGCACTTTTACCAGCAGCTCCGGCGAAGAACTGATGATGGCCCGGTCGCCGAAACACACCAGCCCGGCAAACGGCGCGGGGTTCCGCCTGCGCAGGCGCGCATAAACCCGCGCCGCGTCCACCCCCTCGCGCAACTCGCCGCGCCAAGCGCGCGACAGGTTCACCTGAAACACGTCCCCGGCGCGTATGTAGTTTAATACACGTTGCACGCCGTCGAGAAACCGCTGCGGCGCATCTTCCTCCAGCGGCCGCCGTAAAATGTTTTCGGCCGGGCTGAATGGCTGTGCGCTGAACGCATCCTGTTCCATGACATCAAGTAGTGGCGCCTGCTCTGACTCCGCAACCAGAAATGTCCGCGCGCGTGCATGATCTCGAATGAAGGCGGCGGGCACGCGTACCGCACAGGTGGTTGGGAAAGCGTCCGCGTCCGTTATCAAGCGCAGTGTCGGCTCGATTTGAGCGGCGAGTTCGTAGCCCAGATACACAAACCAGCCGCCGTGAAAGGGCAGGTCCGTTTCAGCTGCGGGTGGAGTCCGTAACGTGCTCCACCAATGATCCAGATTTTCCAGGAAATCATCGCCGGTCAGGGGCAGTGTAACGGCGCGCAGGCGCGAGTTTAGTTCGAGCTTTTCGCCGGGGAAGGCGAACAGGATGTCATAACGCGCACGTTCCGTGCCGTGCGCCACGCTTTGCAGCAGAAAGGGATAGCGTTCGGGTTGCGTGTGATGCAGCGCCAGCAGATCGGGCTCATCAGGCAGCGCGCGAGTTACAGTCATGGACGGAGTCCGGCCGATGGTGGCATCCGGCGCAAGCCGGTTAATGAACTTTAC
>JBCKVB010000059.1:0-4821 GCA_038924245.1 Gammaproteobacteria bacterium
TGCCCGTTCGACATGCTGGTCGGCGTGGCGGCCATCGGCTACGGCGACGGTTATCCGCGCCACGCGCAGACGGGTACGCCGGTGCTGGTGAACGGCCGGCGCGCGCCGCTTATCGGGCGGGTCTCGATGGACATGATCAGCGTGGACTTGAGCGCGCAACCGCAAGCCAAGGTAGGCGACCCGGTGGTATTGTGGGGTGAGGGATTGGCGGTGGAAGAGGTGGCGCGCTGCGCATCCACCATTTCCTATGAATTGCTCTGTGGCGTGGCGCGCCGGGTGACGTTTATCGAGTCCTGATGGCCAAGGATAAACTGCTCTATAGCTGTAACGCCTGCGGCGCACAGGCCTCCAAGTGGGCGGGGCAATGCCCGGACTGCGGCGCGTGGAATACGCTGACGGAGACGTTGGTCAGCGGCAACACTGGCCGCCACGCGCGTCACGCAACGCTTGGCGAAACACCAAAAGTAATCCCGATGGCGCAGGTTCCATGCCAGGATGAGGCGCGGTTTTCCACCGGCGTGGCCGAGCTGGATCGGGTGCTGGGCGGAGGATTGGTTACCGGTTCGGTGGTGCTGATCGGCGGCGACCCCGGCATCGGCAAATCCACCTTGTTGCTGCAGACGCTGGCGACCTTGGGCGAGCGGCTGAAAGCTTTATATGTCACCGGTGAGGAGTCGCCGCAGCAGGTCAGTGTGCGCGCGCAGCGGCTGGGTTTGCCGGATAAAAATTTGCTTTTGCTGGCCGAGACCCAGGTGGAGCGTATACTGGAAGCGGCGGCGCGCGAACGGCCGCGCGTGATGGTGATAGATTCCATTCAGACCTTGTACACCGATTTACTGCAATCCGCACCGGGATCGGTGGCCCAGGTGCGCGAGAGCGCGGCTCAACTGGTGCGTTATGCAAAGCACACGGATTGCGTGTTATTTCTGGTGGGGCATGTCACCAAGGAAGGCACGCTGGCCGGGCCGCGCGTGCTGGAGCACATGGTGGACACCGTATTGTATTTTGAAGGCGACAGCGGCAGCACGTTTCGCCTGATCCGCGCGGTGAAGAACCGCTTCGGCGCGGTGAACGAACTGGGCGTGTTTGCCATGACCGACAAGGGGCTACGCGAGGTGAGCAATCCTTCGGCGATTTTTCTGTCGCGGCACGAACAGCCGGTGCCGGGCAGCGTCATCATGGTCACGCGCGAGGGCAGCCGGCCGCTGCTGGTGGAGGTGCAGGCGCTGGTGGACGAATGTCAGGGTACCAATCCGCGCCGCGTCACGGTGGGCCTGGATCAAAACCGGCTCGCCATGCTGCTCGCGGTGCTGCACCGGCACAGCGGCGTGGCGATGTACAATCAGGACGTGTATGTGAACGTGGTGGGCGGGGTGCGCGTGAGCGAGACCGCCGCCGATCTCGCCGTGCTGCTGGCGGCGCTGTCCAGTTTACGCAATCGCCCCTTGCCGTCTGACATGGTGGTGTTCGGCGAGGTGGGCCTCGCGGGCGAGATCCGCCCGGTGCAAAGCGGCGAGCAGCGCCTGCGCGAGGCGCTGAAACACGGCTTCAAGCGCGCCATCATCCCCAAGGCCAACGCGCCCAAGTCGGCCATCAAGGGCATGGAGATTATCGCCGTGCAGCGGCTCAGCGAGGCGCTGGAGGCGTTACGCTGACTACCCCAGCAGGCCCAGTTCGCGCTGCAACTGCCGGGGGTCGCCGAGATTCAGTTCCATCAGCCGTCTTAATAGGTGCTTATCGAGAATATGGAAAATCCGCTGCTGATAGCCGTACTGGTGCTTGCCGCGCTGTGGTTTATAGGACGCCGGCTGCGCGAGCGCTGTGATGCGGCTAACGGCGCGGAGTGGGGGTCGCGCTGGCTGAATCGCCTGGACGGGTTGAACCGCCTGTTTTGCCGCCGCTACCATCGTTTACAGCACCAGGAGATTCCGCTGCCGGAACAAGGCCCCGCGCTGCTGGTGTCCAATCATATTTCGGGTCTTGATCCATTGTTATTGATCGCCGCCGCGCGCCGTCCGCTGCGCTTTATGATCGCAACCGAAGAGTATGAGCGTTTTGGTCTCAAATGGCTGTTCCGCGCGGCCGGCTGCATTCCGGTGTCGCGCGCACGTAATCAGGAACAGGCCTTGCGCGAGGCGTTGCGTGCGCTACGGGACGGCGAAGTGGTGGCGCTGTTTCCGCATGGGCGGATTCATCTCGATGATGATCCAGAGCGTCCACTCAAGGGCGGTGTGCAGTGGCTGGCCGAGATGAGCGGGGCGGCGATTTATGCGGTGCGTCTGGAAGGGGTGCGCGGCAAAGGCCGGTCACTGTCCGCCGTGTGGCTGCGCAGCCGGGTGCGCATGACCAGCTATGCGCCGCTGCGCCACGACGACAAACAGGCGGATTGTCTGCAACGCCTGGACGCGCTGCTGAGCGGCAGGGCGTCCATGTGATTTTTTCTCTACAGGCCTAGAGATTGATATTTAAATAGGTTTTTAAAATATAGGAAATAAATTCCCATATCGCCAGCAGGCCGCCTACCACGCCCGCCGCGATAACCAGTCCAAATAGCAGCTTGGGCAGCGAGGCGGTTCCTTGAGCGACGTTTGCGCCGATTTTTCCTCTCAGGATGAATCCGACGATCCAATCAAGCAGCACGTAAAAGGGTATGCCGAGCGCGACGATGACGGCCCAATCTTGCCATGCGCCGGGCCAGTTCGGATAGATATAGACAGCCAAGCCGGCGTAAAACGCCGCTATCAGCAGAAGCCGGTAGTTGACCCTGATTTTAATCAGCGCCGGTTTTTTCATTTTTCCGGGTGTGCTCATCTTCACTCCTTTACTGGAGATGCGGATACTTCGATCAAGGCAATCCATCATGCCCGGATGAGAACGGCGGGATTCGTGTTATTTTTAATGTACGGCCGGTATGTCGCGGGTCAGGCGGCATGCCGTGAACAACAGCATCAAGCGCAGCGGCTTGCCGGGCCACAAGCTGCGCACCGCTTCGCCGTACAGCCGCAGTTGCTCGCCATGTTGGCTCGCTGTGTGCGTGATATTTTCAGCGCGCGCCTGCGCGTGCGTCTTGTAGTCAACCACCACGATCTCGCGCTCGCACACCAGTAATCTGTCAATGATGCCGCGCACGATTTGACCGTCGCGATGATAGACGACGGGCATCTCGTTGTAGTCTTGCAGGTAATGGCGCGGATTGAACAACCAGGCGAATTCCGGATGCCAGTAGACCTGCCGCGCCTCGCTCCACCAGTCCGCCAGCGAGACGTCATCGGGCGGCAGTGCGTATTCCGAGGCGATTTGCCTCAATAGCGCATCTCCCGTCCAATGGACGCCGGCGCTAAGTTGTTCCAACATGCGATGGATGACGCGCCCGCGCAGCATCTCTACCCCGCTTGAGTAGTCCTCGTCAGTGTCAGGGGTTGCTGTATTTGCAGCGCAGGGCGCAAAGAGAGGCCGCGCAAGACGCGCATCGGGCGCCGGGGCCTGTTGCGTGCCGGGCTGTGTGATACGAGTATCATGCCTGGGGATTTCACCTGACTCTATCACCAGTGCGGCGTGCTCAGGGTCACAGTCCGGCAGTAATTGGCGCACGATCATGCCATACCAGCCGAGATCATTGCCTTTGATGGGTAATACGCCGGAGATAAACAAAAGCTGCCGCGCGCGCGTGAGCGCTACATACAGCAGATTGGCTTCCTCGCGCTGTTCGGCATGCTCGTGTTCTTCAAGCAGGCGCCGCGTCAGGCTGTCCTGAAGGGACTTTTTTCCGGTGAGCATAAAATGCGCCGGGCGTGGCGCGCCGGAAGGCCAGTCGGTAAGCGCCCGGTAGGGGCGAGCGCCGCGCGGCGGCGCGGCGGCATCGGCCAGAAATATCACCGGCGCTTCCAGCCCCTTGGCGGAGTGGATGGTCATGACACGCACGGATCGCGCCGCATCCGATGCCGTTGCAGCGTCTGTTTGCAGAGTGCGCAGGCGCGCGCGGAATTGCATCAGGCTGGGATAGCGTCCGCTGCCGATATCTAGGGCAAGCTCGATAAAATGCGTTAGGTTGTGCTGTATGCCGGTTTTCAGGTGCTCCGGAAACGCGGCCGTATAGCGCGCCATCACGTCGGCTTCATGATAAATGCGATCCAGCAGATCATGCACCGGAATGTGTTCCGCCAGCGCGCGCCAACGGCCAAGCATGGCGCGCGCGCGCGCGAGCCCGTTGTTTGGGTCTGGCGTGGGAGCGATTGCATCGAGGCATTCACTCCACGGAGTGTGATTCCTTGCCAGCGCCGCGATGCGCATCAGTTCCTCATCATCGCAGTCAAACAGCGGCGAGCGCAGCACCTGGGCCAGCGCCAGGTTGTCGTAAGGCGAGATCAGCGCATCGAGCAGCGCGATCATGTCCATGATTTCCAGGCTTTGCGAAAACTCGTTCGCGGACGTGCCTTGATAAGGGATGCCCGCCTCGCGCAAGGCGTGTTCATAGACATGCGCATGAGAGCGGTTACGCAGTAAAATAATAATGTCCCCGTACTCTAGGGGGCGGTCCGAGTCCGCGTAAGAGACGGCCATGCCGCTGTCTCTTAAAAGGCCGATGCGCTGCGCGATGGCGCGCGCTTCCAGCAGGTAGCGCTGATCCTGACGGATCAGGCGCGGCCGGAGCAGGGGATTGCGCAACTCATGCGCGGACGTGGCGGCGGTTTCACGCGGGTCTGAAAACAGCGGCAGGATTTCAACCCGCCCCGCCAACTCCTGGCGGTGAGTCTCGTGATTGTGGAAGCCGGCCAGCCGCTCGCGCAACTCGCCCGCGCTGAAAGCGCGATTGAGAAAGTC
>JBCKVB010000060.1:0-4510 GCA_038924245.1 Gammaproteobacteria bacterium
GAATGCGCTTTAAGGTTATCATCCCGGCGCGTTACGCCTCCACGCGCCTGCCCGGCAAACCGCTGCGCGAGCTGGCCGGTAAGCCCATGCTGCAACATGTTTTCGAGCGTGCCCGCGCCAGTGGCGCGGAGCAGGTCATCATCGCCACCGATGACGAGCGCATCCGCCGCGCCGCGCACGCGTTTGGCGCCGAGGTATGCATGACCTCCGATGCGCACGCCTCCGGCACCGACCGCCTGGCCGAGGCCGCGCAACAGCTGGGCCTCGCCGATGACGAGATCGTGGTGAATCTGCAAGGTGACGAGCCGCTCATGCCGCCCGCGCTCATGCGCCAAGTGGCGGAGAATCTGGCCGCGCACACCGACGCCAGCGTGGCGACCGTATGCACGCCAGTCAAAAGTGCCGAAGAACTATTCGATGTACACATCGCAAAGGTGGTCATGAGTCAGCAGGGCAACGCGCTGTACTTCAGCCGCGCCCCCATCCCCTGGCAGCGCGCCGCGTTTGCCCAAAGTGACGAGGCGCTGCCGCCCCATGCCGAGCACTACCGGCATATCGGCCTGTACGCCTACCGCGTGGGATTCCTGCAGCAGTTCGTGACCTGGCCGATGTGCGCGCTGGAACAGGCGGAGTCGCTGGAGCAGTTGCGCGTGCTGTGGAACGGACACAAGATACACGTGGCGCTGGCCTGTGCGACGCCCGGCCCCGGAGTGGATACGGAACAGGATTTAACCAGGGCGCATGAGCTACTGCTCACCGCCGCGGGGAACATTCGTCAAGACTAATTAATCTGATCGTTAATGGGAAGAGCTGAATGATTAAAGTGTTATTCGTCTGCATGGGCAATATCTGCCGCTCGCCGCTGGCGGAGGGGGCCTTTTCGAGTTTTCTGGAGCGGCATCGGCTCAGTGAATCCATCAGCGTGGACTCGGCCGGTACGCACGACTATCACGTGGGTGAGCCGCCTGATCCGCGCGCGCAGGCGAGCGCATTGCGGCGCGGCATGGACATCAGCCACCAGCGCGCGCGCCTGGTGCAGCGGGAAGACTTTGCGTGCTTCGATTACATCCTGGCCATGGATCGGCAGAATTATGAGCGGCTTGCGAAATTGTCCGCGCAGGAAGACAGGCACAAGCTCAAGCTGTTTCTCGACTATGCGCCGCACCTGGGCGAGACTGAGGTGCCTGACCCGTATTACGGCGGCCCCGGCGGGTTTGAGCGCGTGCTGGATATGGTCGAGGAAGCGGCGCAGGGACTGCTGGAACATATTCGGTCGCTCCCGGCGTCCTGCCTCCCGCGACACTAGTACGCCCCTGTACGTCGCGAGCATTCTCTTTAAGGCCGCGTGCGCCGGGATTTATTCGATGCGATTGTAGCGGCGCTGGGGCAATCCGCGCGTTCCGCTCAGCCGCTGCACGGCGGCTGCGTCGGCGAGGTGTATCAAGTCACGCTGAACGATAACACGCGCATCGCCGCCAAGGTGGACGATCAGGGGCGTCTGGCGTGTGAAGGCGGCATGTTGCGCTACCTCGCCGCGCACAGCAAGCTGCCCGTGCCCGCCGTGCTGCACAGCTCCCCGCAACTGCTGCTCATGGAGTTTGTAGAGGGGGAGAGCCATTTCAATTCCGCGGCGCAGCAGCACGCGGCGGAATTGCTCGCCGGACTGCACGGCATACGCGCCCCGGCTTTTGGATTCGAGAGCGCCACCCTGATCGGCGGTTTGCACCAGCCTAATCCCTGGAACGCATCGTGGCTGGAGTTCTTCCGCGAACAGCGGCTGCTCTATATGGGAGGGGAGGCGCTACGCGCCGGACGTATGCCGCAGCGTTTGTTCGCGCGTCTGGAAAAATTCGCCGGGCGATTGGATAAGTGGCTGGATGAGCCGGAGCATCCCGCGCTCATCCACGGCGACGTGTGGACCACCAACGTGCTGGCGCAAAACGGGCGTATCACCGGCTTTATTGATCCGGCGATCTACTACGCGCACCCGGAGATTGAACTGGCCTTCACCACGCTGTTCGGCACCTTCGGTAGCGCGTTCTTTGAGCGCTACCAGGAACTGCGTCCGTTAAAGCCCGGGTTTTTCGAGGAACGGCGCGATATTTACAATCTCTATCCGCTGCTCGTGCACGTGCGCCTGTTTGGCGGCGGTTACGCCGCTTCGGTGGAGCAGACCCTCAGCCGTTTCGGTTTCTAGCAGTTTGTTGAAAAACTCGTTTTTCAACAAACTGCGGTGCGGTACAGGGGCGTACCGCCATTTTTCAAACGCGTTAAGCGTTTGAAAAATGAAGCAAAGCAAAAACCACGTTTTTTGCTTTGCGTGTTGGAAAAGTCCATGGATGGACTTTTCCAACAAACTGTTAGTCCGGCTTGTCTCCACTGGCGGGCAGCGCTTCAACGCTGGTTTGACGCTGCTCAACGGGGTGATCCGCATAATCAGGTTGCCGGGAAAAGTCCTCTGTACGCGCCTCGTGTGAGGTGAGTACTTGTTCCGTGCGCGGTGCGGTTTCCGCCGGGACGAAATTGGGAACCGCTTCGTTGCCGGACGGCGCGCTCGCGGATGGAGCGGAAACATTGGCCCCCGCGCCTTCCTGACGGCTGCGGCGTCCGCCACGGCGTCCGCGGCGGCGTCCGGTTGCTTTGCCGGTTGCTTGCGCGGGCGTCGGGGCGGCGGCGGTGGCAGGCGCGGCGGGGGTGGCGGCAGGGACAGGGACGGCGGGGCGTCCGGCTTCGCGCGGCGGCCGTTCAGCGTGACGCTTGGGCTGCTCCTGCGCGCGCTGTGCGTCAGGGCGGTGTGTGTGTGGGCCGCGTCCGCGCTCCGGTCTCCGCTCATGATGCGGTTTACGCTGGGACACCGCTTTACGCGGCGCCGCCGCGGGCTCAGCTTGTTTAGCGCCCAGCAGCACGCTCCACAGACGCTTCAGCAAACCCGGCTGGTGCTCCACCACCGCAGCCTGGGCCGCGCGCGGCGCGGGAAGGTGAGGAGGGGGAGGTGCCGAAGGTGCGATTTTCACCACCGGTTCCATGCTCACTGGGCGCGCGGGGCTGATAAATTTTTCCACAGGTTTTTCAGCAGACGGCGGCGTGGCTATCTGGTAGCTGGGCTGCGCCTCTTCCGCGGCGGGCGCTTCTTCGCCGCGCACGCGCTGGATTTCATACTTGGGCGTCAGCATGGCCGGGTTCGGCACCAGCACGATGCTGATGGTGTGGCGTTTTTCGATATTGCCGAGCGCCTGGCGTTTTTCGTTGAGCAGATAAGTGGCGACATCCACCGGCACCTGCGCCACCACGCGCGTGGTGCCTTCCTTGATCGAATCTTCCTCGATGATGCGCAGTATGGACAACGCGGCGGACTCCACGCTTCTGATCGAACCGTGACCGTTGCAGCGCGGGCAGGACACCTGGCTGGTCTCGCCGAGCGAGGTATGCAGGCGCTGGCGCGACATCTCCAGCAGGCCGAAGCGCGAGATCTGTTCGATCTGGACCCGCGCGCGATCCACCTTGAGCGCTTCGCGCAGACGGTTCTCCACCTCGCGCTTGTTGCGCGTGGGAGTCATGTCTATGAAGTCAATCACGATCAGCCCGCCGATGTCGCGCAGGCGCAACTGGCGCGCGACTTCGTCCGCCGCTTCGAGATTGGTGTTGAGCGCGGTTTCCTCGATGTCGCTGCCCTGTGTGGCGCGCCCCGAATTGACATCTATCGAGACCATCGCCTCGGTGGGGTCTATCACCATGGAGCCGCCGGAGGGCAGGCGCACCTCGCGCTGAAACGCGGATTCGATCTGGCTTTCGATCTGATAGCGCGAAAACAGCGGTACGTGATCCTGATACAGCTTGAGCTTGGACAGGTTATGCGGCATCACCTGCTGCATGAACTCCACCGCCTCGTTGTACACCTTGGCGTCGTCAATCAGCACCTCGCTCGTGTCCTTGTGCAGATTGTCGCGCAGGGCGCGGATGATGAAGCTGCTTTCTTGATAGATGAGACAGGGGGCCTGGCGCTCCTTGGCGGCGGTTTCTATGGCGCGCCATAACTGCGCCAGATAATCGGCGTCCCACTGCAACTCCTCGACGCTGCGCCCGACGCCGGCGGTGCGCACGATGATGCCCATGTCTTCGGGGATTTGCAGGGCGTTGAGCGCCTCGCGCATGTCACTGCGGTCCTCGCCCTCGATGCGGCGCGACACGCCGCCCGCGCGCGGATTGTTCGGCATCAAGACCAGATAACGCCCGGCCAGGCTGATGAAGGTGGTCAGCGCCGCGCCCTTGGTGCCGCGTTCCTCTTTTTCCACCTGCACCAGGATTTCCTGGCCTTCGTGCAGGGCGTCCTTGATGTTCGCCCGGCCGCTACCGGCGGCGGAGCTGAAGTAATCGCGGGAGATTTCCCTTAACGGGAGGAAGCCGTGGCGGTCCGCGCCGTATTCCACAAACGCCGCTTCCAGGCTAGCCTCGACGCGGCCGATGCGGCCTTTATAGATGTTGGATTTCTTCTGCTCGCGGGTGGAGGTTT
>JBCKVB010000061.1:0-4392 GCA_038924245.1 Gammaproteobacteria bacterium
ATTCCCGCAAAATCTATGTCGAAGGCTCGCGCCCCGATATCCAGGTAGCGATGCGCGAAATCAGCCAGTCGGATACCGCCGCCCCCTACGACGTGGAAAAGAACCCGCCGATTGTTGTCTATGACTGCTCCGGGCCGTACACCGATCCCCATGTCAGCATCGACATCAGTTCCGGCCTGGCTGCGCCGCGCACGCCATGGATTATTGATCGTGGCGACAGCGAGGAGTTATCCGGGCCGAGTTCGGCTTACGGCATTGAGCGCATGAATGACCCGAAGCTGGACGAAATGCGTTTTAACCTCACGCGCAAGCCGCGTCGCGCATTGCCAGGCAAAAACGTGTCGCAGATGCACTACGCCAGGCAAGGCATCATCACGGCGGAGATGGAGTACGTCGCGATCCGCGAAAACATGCGCCGCAAAGAATATCTGGAAGAGCTCAAAATTTCCGGCCCTACCGGCAAGAAACTGGCCGAGATGATGGGTCGCCAACATGCCGGTCAATCCTTCGGCGCCAGCATGCCTGCCGAAATCACGCCCGAGTTTGTGCGTGCGGAAATTGCCCGTGGCCGCGCCATCATCCCGGTCAACATCAACCATCCGGAAATCGAGCCGATGATCATCGGCCGCAATTTCCTGGTGAAGATCAACGCCAACATTGGCAACTCGGCCACCACCTCCAGCATCTGCGAGGAAGTCGACAAGCTGACGTGGGCGATTCGCTGGGGTGCCGACAACGTGATGGACCTGTCCACCGGCAAAAATATCCACGAGACGCGTGAATGGATCATCCGCAACTCGCCAGTGCCGATCGGCACCGTGCCGATTTATCAGGCGCTGGAAAAGGTCAACGGCAAGGCTGAAGACCTGACCTGGGAAATCTACCGCGACACGCTGATCGAGCAAGCCGAGCAGGGCGTCGATTACTTCACCATCCACGCCGGTGTGTTGCTGGCCTATGTGCCGATGTGTGCCAAGCGCATGACCGGCATCGTTTCGCGCGGCGGCTCGATCATGGCCAAGTGGTGCATGGCACATAACCAGGAGTCATTCCTGTACACCCATTTCGAAGACATCTGCGAGATCATGAAGGCGTATGACGTCAGCTTTAGTCTGGGTGATGGTCTGCGTCCCGGTTCGATCTATGACGCCAATGACGAAGCGCAGTTCAGCGAATTGAAAACGCTGGGTGAACTGACGCAACTTGCCTGGAAGCACGACGTGCAAGTCATGATCGAAGGCCCCGGTCACGTGCCGATGCACATGATCAAGGAAAACATGGAATTGCAGTTGGACAAGTGCTACGAAGCACCGTTCTACACGCTCGGGCCGCTGACCACTGACATCGCACCCGGCTATGACCACATCACCTCCGGCATCGGCGCGGCGATGATCGGCTGGTACGGCACCGCCATGCTGTGCTATGTCACGCCCAAGGAACACCTCGGCCTGCCGAACAAAGACGATGTCAAGACGGGTGTCATCACGTACAAGATCGCGGCCCATGCGGCCGACCTGGCCAAGGGCCACCCCGGCGCTCAAATCCGCGACAACGCCTTGTCCAAGGCACGCTTCGAGTTCCGTTGGGAAGACCAGTTCAATCTCGGTCTCGATCCGGACACAGCGCGCGAATTCCATGATGAAACGCTACCGCAGGAAGGCGCCAAGTCCGCGCATTTTTGCGCGATGTGCGGCCCCCATTTCTGTTCAATGAAGATATCGCAGGACGTACGCACGTTCGCCGCCAACCTGGGCATTACGGAAATACGAGACCTGAAACAAGGGATGGAAGACGAAGCGGTCGAGTTCATCGAGGACGGTGCAGAAATAAGGAGTTAGCCATGTCGTCCCATCAGACTGCAGCGATCACCATCGTAAACGGCGAGATCACCGTCGATGCCGAGCTGCTCGCGCCCAAGCTCGGCCTATCGTCCGAAGCGCTGAAGGCCGAGATGCGCAAGGGCATCGTCTCCAGCGTCGCCGAGGCCGGCATCAACGAGGACGCCGGACGCACACGTGTTACGTTCAGGTATCGCACCCGAGCCTGGACCGTGGTGGTCGATCCAGACGGCACATTGCACGATCGGCTGTCCTTCATGCTGGTCGAGAGCATCGCGCCCGCCGCCAAAGCCCCGCCGGCCAACACCGATTACCCAAGTCTGCTCGACTTCGTCAGGAACGCGTCATGACTGTCACTGCTTGGGATTCCGCCGCGACGACGACCGTTGAGGACCACACGCCTGAAACACTCGCCCGCCGGCTTCGAGCGCATCTTCAAGCGCTCGCCACACTGCGCTTACCGATCACCTATCAGGAGGCGGCCAAAGGGCTGCTGCTGTCACCCCCGAACACCATTCATCAAGTCACGGAGGCATTGGAGCAGATCATGGTCGAGGACGCGGCGGCCGACCGCCCCTTCATCGCGGCCCTGGTCATCGGCAAGGCGCGCGGCGGCTTGCCGGCGCCGGGCTTCTTCGACTGCGCGGCGCGGCTCGGACGCTTCTCCGGCGATGCAACGGGACCGGACGCAAGGGTGTTTCATGCGGTCGAGTTCAACGCGGCGCTCGCCTTGTGGGCGCCGACTAGCGACCTCCGCGAGAGTGCATAAAAGACCCATGGTCTCTCGTTTGGCGCAGTCCCTGGAGCAAAGCCGACTTCAGCTCGTGCCCGGCGGCTCCGTCACCGGTGTTTAGAGCGAAGCGCGCCGGGCGAAGTTTTTGTCCAGCATCCCGCTCGGGCATTTTTCGGCGGCAGGACGTTGCCAACGCAGCGCTCTACCTGGAAGGGGTCAAGTTCATTGTATGACTATATGAACCGTGTTATTCTGCCCTTCGCATGCCCCTAGCGAAGCACACGAGCAGGTGAGACGAGGTAGGGTAGTCATACAATTAACTTGACCCCTTTTCTCTCTTTTTTTCTGTTTGTTTCCCACGTTTCCATGCGGATAATAAAAGCCGGGGTCAATGACCCCGGCTTTTATTCAACAAAACTGCTGTTGAAAATTACATCTTCCAGCTGTACTGGATGCCCAGCGAGTTCTGGTACATCTCGATGGTGTCCGTGCCTCCACCAAAGGCAACAGGGCGAGCGCCACTCACGTCGTTCTTGAATGCATGCATGTATGCCATGGTCACTTCGTTACCCGAAGCGAGGGTATAAGTGAAGCCCAAGGTTGCATGCTTAGTGTTCACTGCAGGCAAGAGGATGTTGAATGTAGCCTCCGCCGTATCCGAGCCATTGATCGGGTTGTCGTTCTGGCTAAAGCCAGCGCGCAGGGTCAAGTTCTTGCTGTACTTGAACTCCGCACCCAATTTCCAAACATCGATGTCAGACCAGCCGAAGCCAGCTCCCAGGTTATTCCCCATGGCCCCCCCAGGCAAGGTGTAGTTATTGCTTGGATTGCTTATTGCGGCCACACCACCGTAGTTGATGCGCTGGTAGTCCAGAGCCAGCTTGGCCTGGGGAGTAACCTGCCAAGCCACGCCCAGATTATAGTTCTCGGGCATATCCAAGTCGCCCTGTTCGGCAAACAGACCCCTGTACTTGTCAAATTCTTGGAAATCCACCTTGGAAGAATAGGCGGCACCGATGGTCACGGTCGGCGCGATCTTGCCCATGTAGCCAATACGCACGCCGAAACCCCAGGCATCATCGAAGCCCTTATTGGTCAAGTTAGCAGCATCCGAGGAGATGCTGACGAAGCCTTGCAAACCATTAGCCTCGAAACGCTGATAGCCCAGCAGCGGAGAGACGCCAATCGAATGATCTGGGGCCACTTTAAAGGCGACTGTCGGCGCAATAATCAACTGCATCAGGTCTGCGCCCAGGCTGGTTGTACCTCCCAGAACGTTGGCACCACCAACAGTGGGATAATTCGTATTCATGCCGTTGCCATACACGGTTACGCCCAGTGCCAGGTTGGGGTTGACCATCTTGTTGTAACCGAGTTCAGGAGACAGGAAATAATTCGAGTCACTTTCGCCGCTTGCGGCGGCAGTGCCACCCGTGGCCGTAGCCTCACGAGGCGGGCTGAACAGATCCACGCCCAGATCAAAACGGTTACCCGCAAATGCCATCGAAGCCGGGTTGGTGGCGCCGCCGAAGGCGTCGTCCGAGCTGGCGGTGGAGGCGCCGGCCATGCCCTTGGCTTTCATGCCGTTGCCGTGCGCGAAATAGCCGTTGGTCGCGTAGGCACTGCCAGCCAGACCGGCCAGTGCCATGAATGCGAATACACGTGTGAATTTCATTAATATCCTCCTGGGAGGCAAAATAAATCGCGTAAGTCTTATTGTTCCGACTTGACATGAAACAAAGGGATCATGTTCATTGGATGACTACCCTACAACTCTTAAAAAATATAGCAGTTCACGATTAGTCTGTAAAATAATAATAA
>JBCKVB010000062.1:0-4339 GCA_038924245.1 Gammaproteobacteria bacterium
TGGCGTTAATCACAAACTGCGCGGGATTTTCGTCCCACAAAATGATGTCCACGCGCTCGCCCGCCAGTTCGTTGGACACCGCCTGCACGCGCGAACCGCGCATGCCAACGCAGGCGCCCACCGGGTCAATACGCCCGTCGTTGGACTTCACGCCGATCTTGGCGCGCAGACCCGGATCACGCGCCGCGCCCTTGATCTCAATCAGCCCGGCGCCGATCTCCGGCACTTCCAGCTTGAACAATTCGATCAACAGTTCCGGCGCGGTACGGCTCACGAACAACTGCGGGCCCCGCAGCTCGACGCGCACGTCGCGCAAAAACCCACGCAGACGGTCGCCGGGGCGCACCGCCTCGCGCGGAATCATGTCGTCGCGGCTGATGAACGCCTCCACGTTATTGCCCAGATCAAGGATCACGCCGCCGCGCTCGGTGCGCTTCACCACGCCCGACAGCATCTCGCCCTTGCGGTCTTTATAAGCCTCGATGATCTGCGCGCGCTCCGCCTCGCGCACCTTCTGCATGATGACCTGCTTGGCGGTCTGCGCGGCGATGCGTCCGAAGCTCACCGACTCCAGCGGCTCCTCGACGTATTCGCCCGCATTGATATCGGGATGCGTCTTGCGCGCGTCGCTCAGGCGTGTCTGGGCGTCGGGCAAAAATTCCTCCGCCTCGTCGACCACCGCCAGCCAGCGGCGGAAGGATTTGTAATCGCCGCTGTTGCGGTCTATCTCCACGCGCACGTCTATGTCGGTGATGTAGCGTTTCTTGGTGGCGGTGGCGAGCGCCGCCTCGATGGCCTCGAAGATGACGCCCTTGGCGACGCCCTTTTCATTGGACACCGCATCCACCACTAACAAAATTTCTTTGCTGTTCATAAGCTGCCTTCGTTCATAATCAACTGGCCGCCTGCGCGGATTCACTCCACGCGGACGAAATCTAATACTATTGCTTACCTTTCAGTTCCGGCACCAGATGCGCCTTGGCGATGTTGCTGAACGGCACGCGCACCTCGCGCTCATCTTCACTCAACACCACCTCGTCCCCGCTCACGCCGCGCAACACGCCGGTGAAATTGCGCTGCCCGGCGATGGGCGCGAAGGTGCGTATCCTGACGCGCTCACCCGCGAAACGCGTGTAATGCTCCACGCGAAACAGCGGCCGCTCGATACCCGGCGAAGACACCTCCAGATCGTAGTGGCTGTGGATCGGGTCCTCCACATCCAGCACCCCGCTCACCTGATGGCTGACGCGCGCGCAATCGTCCAGCGTCACGCCACCCGGCTTGTCTATATAGACGCGCAGCACGCCGCCGTGGCCCAATGGGGCATACTCCACGCCCACCAGCTCATAACCCAAGGCCGTCACTGCGGGTTCGATCAACGACTCAATACGTTCGGCTGCGCGCGCACTCACGGTATGCCTCACGCGCCGTTGCAGCGGCGCAAACAAAAAATGGGCGCAAGGCCCACTTATTATTAAAAAACTTGTCCCCGTCTCCACGCCGGATGCATCATCCGCCCCCGGTCTCAAGGGTCTTGCTACAATTGGTAGCGGGGGCAGGATTTGAACCTGCGACCTTCGGGTTATGAGCCCGACGAGCTGCCAGACTGCTCCACCCCGCACCGAGTCAAATATTATATTAAATTCATATACTTTTTTCAAGGCTTTATCACTACCTTAACGATTTAAGCGCATGTCCGACTACGCCGAACACACCCCGATGATGCGCCAATACCTGCGCATCAAGGCCGATCACCCCGGCCTGCTGCTGTTTTATCGCATGGGGGATTTTTACGAACTGTTTTACGACGACGCGCGCAAAGCCTCGCGCCTGCTGGATATCACGCTCACCACGCGCGGCCAGTCGGCGGGCGCGCCCATCCCCATGGCGGGGGTGCCGGTGCACGCGGCGGACGCTTATCTCGCCAAACTGATCAAGCTGGGTGAGCGGGTGGCGGTTTGCGAACAGATTGGTGACCCTGCGAAGGCTAAGGGGCCGGTGGAGCGCCAGGTGGTGCGCATCCTGACGCCCGGCACCGCCAGCGACGAGGCGCGGCGCGGATGAACCGGGCATCGTGATTGAAGGCGGGCGTCATCCGGTGGTCGAGCAGGCGCTGGCCGCCCCCTTCGTCGCCAATGATCTGGAATTGACCGGCGCGCGGCGCATGCTCATCATCACCGGCCCCAACATGGGCGGCAAATCCACCTATATGCGCCAGTGCGCGCTCATCGTGCTGCTCGCGCACATCGGCAGCTTCGTGCCCGCGCGGCGCGCGGTGATCGGGCCGGTGGACCGCATCTTCACGCGCATCGGCAGCGCCGACGAGCTCGCCTCCGGCCGCTCCACCTTCATGGTGGAGATGACCGAGACCGCCAATATTTTGCATAACGCCACAGAACAAAGCCTGGTGCTGATGGACGAGGTCGGGCGCGGCACCAGCACCTTCGACGGCCTGTCGCTCGCCTGGGCCGCCGCCGCGCACCTCGCGCGCAAGCTGCGCGCCTTCACCCTGTTCGCCACGCACTATTTCGAGCTCACCGCGCTGCCGCAGACGTATGACAACGCCGCCAACGTGCACCTCGACGCCGTGGAGCACGGTCACGGCATCGTTTTTTTATACGCCGTCAAAGAGGGGCCGGCCAACCAGAGCTACGGCTTGCAGGTCGCGGCGCTGGCCGGCGTGCCGGCGGATGTCATCGAGGAAGCCAGGCAGCGCCTGCGTCTGCTGGAGCAGGAAAGTCTGATGACGCCTCCCGCCCAGCAACTGCCGTTGCTCCCCGCCTCCTCCACCCACCCGCTCATCGCGGCCATGAGCGCCGTGCGGCCCGATGAGCTCACACCGAAACAGGCGCTGGAAATAATGTATCGCCTGAAGTCGCTGTTATAGCCGCCCGGAAAATGCGAAAATGCATCGTTTCCTTAATGTAGTATGCCGGCAAAACATGACGTTCCTGTTTGATTTTTTCCCATCCTGCTGTTCTTCGCCGCCTACAAGAATTAATCTTATGGCCACGTTTTTGCTTTTTGCCGGGCAGAACGCCTCCACATCAGCGGCCGTCTCTGAGAAGTCCGGGACGGACTTAATTCAGAGCTTCCTAAATGGAGAGACCTGATGTGGTACGCGATACTCAGCGAAGACAGGCCGGACAGCCTGGAGCAACGCCTCGCCGCGCGGCCCGCACACCTCGCGCGCCTGCATGAATTGCGCGACCAGGGACGGCTGCTGCTCGCCGGTCCCCACCCCGCGCTGGACACCCCCGACCCCGGCCCTGCGGGTTTCACCGGCAGCCTGGTCGTGGCGGAGTTCGCCAGTCTCGATGAAGCGCGCGCCTGGGCCGCCGCCGACCCTTACCACGGCGCCGGCGTGTACGCGCACGTCACCGTGAAGCCGTTCAAAAAGGTGCTGCCTTGACGGCGGGCCGCGTGGAACGGATGCGCGCGTTGCTGGTGGCGGCGCTTGCGCCCATCAAGCTGGAGATTGAAGACGACTCGCGCAAGCACGCCGGGCACGCGGGCGCGGTGGGCGGCGCGGGACATTTTAATGTCACCGTCGTGTCCCCGCTATTTTCCGGCCAGGGGCTGCTCGCGCGCCATCGAATGGTATATGATGCGCTTGACTCCATGATGCACAGCGAGATTCACGCCCTCGGCATCCGGGCGCTGACTCCAGAGGAATATACATAGCAGCAGAAATCGTAGCGAGCGGATTTCAGGCGGGGGTGGTGGAGCGCAGGAACCGGAGTGTACATAGAAGTACACGAGGGCGCGCCGTATACGGCGCGCGGGCACATCAGGATGATGTACCCCGGTACCCAAGCG
The DNA here is from genome assembly GCA_038924245.1 of Gammaproteobacteria bacterium. GTDB lineage: Bacteria > Pseudomonadota > Gammaproteobacteria > SURF-13 > SURF-13 > SURF-13. Next base: position 3,820 of record JBCKVB010000062.1, read on the forward strand.
TAGCAGGACGCGAAGCGCAGGGGCGAGCACCGCACGCACCCGCATCAAATCCGCGCAGTAGATTTATGGCGCTATGTATAACACTCACTCATAAAGGAAGAGATACATGTCTAAACTGCATAAAATTTTATTCGCCGCCACCCTGCTCGGCGTCGCGCTGCTTGCGGGCTGCGAGAAGGGCGGCGACGCCAAGAAGACCGGCGGCCCGGTCGCCACCGTGAACGGCAAACCCATCACCCAACAAGCCTACGACGCCTACGCCAAACAGCGCACCATGGGCCGCAACCCGACGGGCGATCAGGCGGAGCGCGAGGCGATCATCCAGGATCTCATCAACCGCGAGCTGTTCTACCAGGACGCCGTCAAACAGGGCGTTGACAAAAAGCCCGAGGTGCTGGCCGAGATCGAAAACCAGAAGCGCAACGTACTGGCCGGTTACGCGGTGCGCAACTTCGTGGATACCCATCCCCTCACCGATGAAGGCATGCGCAAGGAATACGAATCGCGCATGGGCGGCATG
>JBCKVB010000063.1:0-3462 GCA_038924245.1 Gammaproteobacteria bacterium
AAGATGATCCCGGCGGAGCGGCACGGCCTGAAGGTGGTGTCGATGGGCATGCTCACCGGAGACGACAAGCCGGCCGTCTTGCGCGGGCCGATGGTGGGAAAATACCTGAAGATGTTCGTCGACGGCGTGCAATGGGGACCGCTGGACTACTTGATCCTCGACCTCCCGCCCGGTACCGGCGACACCCAATTGACGCTGGCACAGAGTATGCCGCTGTCGGGCGTGGTGATCGTAACGACACCACAGGCCGTGAGCCTCAAGATCGCCCGCCGAGGCTTGCGCATGTTCGAGAAGGTGCAGGTCAAGATTCTTGGGATCGTCGAGAACATGCGCACCTTCACCTGCCCCCATTGCGGCGAGAGCACGGATATCTTCCGTCGCGGCGGTGGCGAGCAGATGAGCCGGGAGCTTGGCGTCCCATTCCTGGGTGCCTTACCTCTCGATGCCGATGTCGTCACCTGCGGTGATGAGGGTCGTCCGATCGTGGCGGACCAGCCAACGTCGGTCAGCGCCAAGGTGTATTCCGCCATTGCCGCAGCACTCGTGGAGCAGCTCCGCACGGCGGTCACAGTGCTGAAGCCCTTTGTGTGGAAGTGGGACAGCAACGAGGGGGTGCCTGGCTGGATGGAAGGCGCGGCGCGGCCTGCTGGATCGCAGAACACCCCTATCGGTTTCCTCCGTCGCGATCCGCGTACCTTATCCATCCTCTGGGAGGATGGTCATCGCGACGACTTTGACGTCCGCGACCTGCGCTTGGCATGTCATTGCGCTCTCTGTATCCAGGAGATGACCGAAGAAAAACTGCTCGATCCAAAGACGATACGGTCTGATGTGAGCCCGCGAGAGATCATGAGCATAGGCAACTACGCGATCCACTTCAATTGGAGCGACGGCCATAACAGCGGGATATATTCGTTTAAAGACCTGCGTGCCTTAGGCGCGCGCGCTGCGGCGGAGAGCATTGAAAATGTCTGATTTCATGCTTGCGGATCTGCCGGTCAGCATTCGCGCGGAGACTTCGCTCAACGACCCCGACACGTGCAAGTTCATCGTGAGCCGTACCTTACATCCTGGCGGCCCCTTCTTTTTCGGCAACAAGGAACGGGCCGCCGGTTCGCCGCTCGGCGAGCGACTGTTTGCCCTCCCGGGCGTAGCCAACGTGCTCATTGCCGAGAGCGTGGTGACCATCTGTAAAGAGCCGATCGCCTCGTGGTCAGGACTGAAAGCCGCCATCGGGACGGCCATCCGGACGCAGCTGATGACTGGCGTGCCGGCGATCTTGGAGATGGTCTACACCGGCACGCAAGGAAGGTCCGATGCGGAGCTTAATACGGCTATTCAGGCACTCCTGGACAAGGAGGTCAATCGTTCAATCGCTAACCACGGCGGGAAGATTTCGATTGTGGACGTCCGCCAAGGGAAGCTTTTCATCACCATGAGCGGCGGCTGCCAGGGATGCGCGTCCTCTCAGGTGACACTGAGGCAGGGATTCGAAGTCATGCTGAAAAGGGTCGCCCCGGAAATCGAGGAAATTGTGGATACGACGAACCACGCAGCGGGGAAGCAGCCGTTCTACCCGCGTCATGAGTAGCCCTATGATAAATCGACTGCCCCAACAAACTACTGGCGTCCGGACATGAATTCTTCGCCGATCCCGAAAACGGCTCCGTTCGCCGAAGAGGAGATCGAGATCCTCAACCGCGTGGTGGGGCCCGCCAGCCCCACCCAACGCGCGTGGCTTGCGGGATTTCTCGCCGTCACGACGGCGCCGCAGCCGGTGGTCGGCGCGCAACCCACCGAACCGCTGACCATCCTCTACGCGACCGAATCCGGAAACTCCGAGCGGCTCGCGTCGGACATAGCCAAGGCGGCGCGCAAGATGGGATTGAAGCCATCGATCGTCGACATGGCCGATCTCGATGTGGCGACGCTCGCATCGGTACGGCGCCTCGTCGTCATCGCCGCGACCTGGGGTGAAGGCGATCCGCCCGCGCGCGCCATTCGCGCTTACGCTGAACTCATGGCCGAGGGCGCGCCGCGCCTCGATGGCGTCAAATTCGGCGTTCTCGCGCTCGGCGACATCGCCTATGCCGAGTTCTGCGCGATTGGCAAGGCGTTGGACGCAAGACTTGAAGCGCTCGGCGGCAAGCGCGTCGCCGTGCGCGTTGATTGCGATCTCGATTTCGCGGAGCCCGCCGGGCGCTGGATCGAGACGGCACTGAAGGCGCTGGCGCCGGTCGAGGAAGCCGGCCGCGGCCGCGTCATCGCGGTCGATTTTGGCGCGAAGGCAGCGAGCAGCGCCGATCTCGGTCCGGTCGAGGCCGAGATCACCGAGCTCATCGAGCTCAATTCATCGCAGTCGGAAAAGGAAACGATTCATCTCGAGCTCGGCTTCGATGGCGCCGCGCCGCGCTATAAACCAGGCGATTCACTTGAGCTCTTCCCTGAGAACGATGCGGCCTACGTGGACGATCTGCTGCAAGCGGCGGGTCTTGCGTCCGACGCTGCGCTGCGCGCCGAGCTGACGAAGGGCCGGGATGTCACGACACTGTCGCTCAAGGCTATTGAAAGCTACGCCGCCTCGACCGGGCACCAGGAAGTAAAGGCGCTGCTCGAATCGGGTGATGCCCGCGCCTGGATCGCGGGTCGGCAGCTCATCGACCTGCTCCAGTTCTTTCCCGTGGCGTTGTCTGCCGACCAGCTGCTGCAGGTGACGCGGCCGCTGGCGCCGCGCGTCTACTCGATCGCTTCCTCGCGCCGCGAGGTAGGCGAGGCGGCGCACCTTTTGATCGGTGCCGTACGCCATGAAAGCTTCGGACGCGCACGCAAAGGTGTCGCTTCCGGCCATGTCGCCGACCAATTGAAGAAAGGGCAGCGGCTGCGCGTGAAGTTGCGGCCCAACCGGCATTTCGCGCTACCCGCGCCGGACCGCGACATCATCATGATAGGGCCGGGCACTGGCGTCGCACCCTTCCGCGCCTTCGTGCAGGAGCGCCGCTCCACCGGCGCGGGCGGCCGCTCCTGGCTGTTCTTCGGCGACCGCCATTTCACCCACGATTTCCTCTACCAGCTCGAATGGCAGGATGCGTTGAAGGATGGCTCGCTCACGCGCATGGACGTCGCCTTCTCGCGCGACACGCCCGAGAAGCTCTATGTGCAGCACCGCATGTGGGAGCAGCGCCGTGACCTCGTCGACTGGCTCGGCAGTGGCGCCTATTTCTATGTCTGCGGCGACGCCAAGGCAATGGCGAAGGATGTGCGTACGGCACTCGTGCGCGCCTATGCCGATGTGAAGGCGCTGAGCGTGGAGGCCGCCGAGCAAGCGGTAAACGATCTCGATCGTGAGCACCGCTATCTTCAGGATACTTACTAAATAGTTCATACGGAGTCCACATGACCAAAGAACTTTCACGCAACGAGCGCATCAAGGAAGCGAGCGCGTATCTGCGCGGCACGCTCGCC
>JBCKVB010000064.1:0-3421 GCA_038924245.1 Gammaproteobacteria bacterium
GGCAAGCTCAGGCCACGCACCGCCCGCTATGTCAGCAATCGCAAACAATACCCCCCAATTGTCAGCAGCGCGGTTTTCTAATCCGGCGGGCAATACGGGTTTAGCCTTGGCAACAGCGGGCAAGTAATCAGCCTCCATGCGTGCCAGCTTTGCGCGTAGCAAATCGTAATTTGAGCGGTCGGCATACCGCAAAGCCTGTACGCGCTCTCCTGCCATTTTGCGCCGCAGCACAATCTCAATAGAGCGGTTGTGCAGGGTGTCTTTTGACTTGCCAATAAAGACAATCACCTTCGCGCAGAAGGTTGAGAATGCCTTGAGTTCGTGGTGATCGCCCACGCACCGTAACACCCTGCCGCCGCGCTTGTGTCCGCTATTTATCAGGCTATGCCGATCATCGTTAGGATCACACAATAACCAGCTATCGGCGTCATCAAGTAACAGCGTTGGCTGTTCCTGTTCCACCACCCTGAACAATGCCGCAGTGGTCACGCCTTCGTTGGGGAGCGGACGCCTAACAAACAGCCCAACAATATCTTTCACCGTGGTTTTGCCGCACTCGCTTTCGGGTGAGCGTATCACTAGCAGCGGCGCAAAATGCACGACATCAATAAACCACGTGAAGGCGATCCACAATGTCATTGCAACATCGGCATGGGCGGGCAAGATTGCATGGCGATTGAATGCCGCTCTGACTTCGTTCAATACCTCAGCAGGATTAACGGGGTGCGGGTGCGGCTCTGTCTGTTCAACAAGCGATTGTTCGCCACTGTTACCCTTCTTCGCACTCTTCACTTGAGCATCTAGCACAGCGGGGCGCACGCGCAACAATTCAGCGTTGGCAATCCGCACGCGGTCATATTCCAGCGGCTTCATCCCCGACAGCTTCTTGATAAGGTCGGCCTCCTCGGCTTCGCTCAGGAGCTTGGCAGGGCTTCCGGATGCGCTCCCTTGCGGGTCGCCCGGTGTTACTGCCTCTGGTGTTGCCAACTCAATCAAACCGGCTATGAATCGTGCGACGGACTCCATGCCATGCAGCGCGGCCATATCGTTGAAATCCGTCGCGTTGTCCGGCCTGTCCGCTCCGAAGTTTGGCATCACCACCAGCCCGCCAACAGATCGCGCCGCCTCGGTCGCCTTGGCAATTCCCGGATTGCCCTCAGTCGCCACGTCATCATCGGCGCAAAGAATCAGGGGCAGATCGGGGAATTTCTCCCGCATTGATTTTGCCACTGGTGAAAGGTTGCCGGCATCAAAGGCAATCGCTACTGGATAACCTGTTGCTTCGTGGATCGTTGCGCCTGTCGCGTAACCTTCGGCGATGCAAATAACCGATGCGCCTTTGGTCTCGCCGATAATGAAGTAGCAGCCTTTTTTTCGTCCGTCTGGGAGGAAGCGCTTGTCGCCATCCGGCCCGATGAATTGCAGACTATGCAGCGCGCCGTCCGTGTCGTGGATCGGCAGCACCAGCCGCCCATTGTGCAGCCGTGCGCCGTGCGCCTTGATGCCTTTGCGAACAAGGTAAGCATGATCGTCTGTGACAAGTGGCGCTGTGCTCAAGATCGCCGCCGCTTTGCTCGCAGCTTCGGCTTGCCTTTCGTTCTGGTCGGCTTTAGCTTGCTTGTGCTCCTCGGCAACTTGGCGCTTGAATGCTTCGCGCTCGATTGCTGAAAAAGGCTTTTCGCGCTTGGCTTGCCAGTCATCAGAAAGCCCGGTCGAATAGTCGCCGTATATGCCACCCATGCCATCGGGGAACAGCTTGCACCAGGCCGCCGTGTTGCGGATTCCCTTGCCTTCACCGGCGAATTTGTGAAACTTGCCCGGCTCTATCATGTCTGGTGGGATCAGGCCAGCGCATCGGATCGCGTCGCGGAATTGGTCGATAGGGCTATTCATGGGTTTACCCCACTGCGCCATGAGCGCGTTTCGCGCGTTCTGCGCCCGACCCATGGCAAATGACTGCTTTTGCCGTTACCACGCTGGAATGCGGCCCTGTCTTGCTGGAGAAGGCATCCACAGGGATGGTTTGGGCCGCCCGCCTTTTACTTACCCAAAAATTACCAACAAGGCACATTCCCTTCGTCAGCATCTCAGCTTCGGTTAAGCATCGCCGCTCGGTGTACAGGCCCGCGCGGTGTGTGCAGAACGCGTAATCTGAATTGAAACACAAACTACACGCGGAGCATTGGCAGCGGCAGCCGCGTAGAACCGGGGCTTGCTTTTGCGTTTGAATCGGCGCAGGATTGGAGGCGTAAAGTTTGGAATATGCCTCGATGTATCCTGTGCCCGGCCTCGACCGCCGGGCATTTTCTTTTCTAGGGGGACTCATCTCACACCCCCTGCCGCCGTGATGCGCGACTCAATCCACGCGTTAATGTCCTCTTCTAACCACGCCACGGCACGAGCGCCGAGCGAGTAGGGCTTCGGAAATTCACCGGATTTTATTTTCTGATAGATCGCCGTGCGGCCATAGCCGACAGCATGCTTTACAGCGGGTAGGCGCAGGAAGCGCCGGGGTAATTCCATCATCGTTCAATCTCCATGCAATTCGAGTTCGCCCATTGCGAACTCGATGCTTGAAGAATGGCCCCGTACCCCCCGGATGTCAAGAGTAACTTCTTGATTTATAACGGAAATATAGCTTACAGCTAGCTGCAATCAGATATCAGCTAGCTGCTGTCCACTTATTGCTTCGCGTTCATTTTCTTTCGCGCCTTTCGGACGTATTCAGTATCAAGCTCAGTGGCTTTAGCAATAGCCTTGTTAATTTTGCGTTTCGGTGTTGTGGGAGAAAGCTCAGCCTCTTTTTGTTGGATGAGGAGGTACTTAGCTTCCTTCTCTTCTTTCTGTTGCTCGCCGCGTTTCTGTCCACCACCAGAGCGAGTTCTTTGGGCAGTGATTGCGGCCCGATGCTGTTCCAACGCTGCGCGGAATCCTGCTTCTGTCGACTTTTGATCTCTCAAAAGCCCTTGAACCCACCGAATGTCACTTTCGTGTGCGTCTTTACCAAAGACCACGACCAACATCTCCAGCACCTTAAGAAAGTCATCCTGCTTCATGATTTCCATGAATGGCCTGTAATCTTCGCGCAGTAACTTCATCGCCAGCGCAAAAGGGCTTGGCCACATGAGGTCGGCGCATTGCCATGGTGTCGCCTTCTTAAATGGTATGGGCTTGCTGCTAATCAAGCCCCATGGAACCCGTGGTTTTCTGTCGCCTTTCTCCTGCTTCCATTGCTCGAATGATTTAAGAACCCTGCCCCGAAACTCGGCCAGGGCCGCGCCATTGTCATCAACAAGTTCCTGCATAGCCTCAGCTTCGATCCGCTTCAACTTAAATTTGCTTAACATAGAGCACCCCTTCACTCCCCTTGAATCAGGAGCCGCGCCAGCCGGACAAGGCGCAGCTAAACCATCATGCCGCG
>JBCKVB010000065.1:0-3239 GCA_038924245.1 Gammaproteobacteria bacterium
TAATGGGCTGATTTGCGTTAAAATACCTGTTGCCACTCACAGTTGAGAGCACCCTTTATGGCACGCATCACAGTAGAAGATTGTCTGGACAAGGTGGATAACCGTTTTCAATTGGTATTGATCGCCTCCAAGCGCGCGCGTCAACTGGCACGCGGCGCGCAGCCGCACATCCCGTGGGAGCAGGACAAGCCCACCGTGCTGGCGCTGCGCGAGATCGAGCAAGGCCTGGTGGGACGCTCCATCCTGGATGAGGAAGTCCCCGAACTCAAACCCGCCGAACCGCCCGCTCCACCCGCCCCCGCAGCGGCGCCGGAGTGGCCTGAGGAAGGGTAGCCCGCCGGGGGTGGCTGATGTCCGCGCCCGCCCCTCATTACCCCGCGCCTCTGCAGCAGGCAGGCACGCTGCTTAGCGGCGATCTCAAAGCCCTGATCGAAACCTACCTGGAACCCAAGCAGGTGGAACAGGTGCTGCGCGCCTGTGAATTCGGCGCGCAGGCGCACGCGGGGCAAAAACGCCTTTCCGGCGAACCTTACATTTATCATCCGCTCGCCGTGGCGCGCATCCTGGCCGAGATGCGCATGGACGCGCAAAGCCTGATGGCCGCGCTGCTGCACGACGTGATCGAGGACACCCCCACCGCCAAGGAGCAGATCGCCAAGCAGTTCGGGCCGGAGGTGGCGGAACTGGTGGACGGCGTCTCCAAGCTCACCCAGATCAAATTCGAAACGCGCGCCGAGGCGCAGGCGGAAAATTTCCGCAAGATGCTGCTCGCTATGGCGCGCGACATCCGCGTCATCCTGGTGAAGCTCGCCGACCGTTTGCACAACATGCGCACCGCCAGCGCGCTGCCGCCCGCGACGCGCCGCCGCGTGGCGCGCGAGACCCTGGAAATCTACGCGCCCATCGCCAACCGGCTGGGCATGAACACGCTACGCGTCGAACTGGAAGACCTGGGCTTCGCCGCGCTGCATCCGCTGCGCTACCGCGTGCTCACCGGGGCGGTGAAGAAGGCGCGCGGCAACCGCAAGGAGGTCGTGCGCAAGATCGGCAACGCCATCAAGCGCCGCCTGCGCGAAGACGGGCTTGAAGGCGAGGCGCTGGGGCGGGAAAAGCACGTGTACAGCATCTACCGCAAGATGCTCAACTACTACCGCGCGCAAGGCAAAAAACTTTCCTTCGCCGAGATCACCGACGTATACGGTTTCCGCATCATCGTGGACACGGTGGATGCCTGCTACCGCGTACTGGGCGCGGTGCATAACCTGTACAAGCCGGTGCCGGGAAAATTCAAGGACTACATCGCCATCCCCAAGGGCAACGGTTATCAATCGCTGCACACCACGCTGTTCGGGCCGTACGGCGTGCCGATCGAGGTGCAGATCCGCACGCGCGACATGGATCGCATGTCCGAGGCTGGCATCGCCGCGCACTGGCTGTACAAGTCCAAGGAGGCGAGCAGCAGCGCCGCGCAGCGTGCGCACGAATGGCTGCGCGGGCTTCTGGAAATGCAGATGAACGCGGGTAACTCGCTCGAGTTTCTGGAAAGCGTGAAGATTGATTTGTTCCCGGACGAGGTATACGTGTTCACGCCCAAGGGCAAAATAATGCAACTGCCGCGCGGCGCGACGGCGGTGGACTTCGCCTACGCGGTGCACAGCGACGTGGGCAACGCCTGCGTGGCGGCAAAAATAGACCGAAGGCTGGCACCGCTTTCCACGCCGCTCAGCAACGGCCAATCGGTGGAGATCATCACCTCAAAGCACGCGCACCCCAACCCGGCCTGGCTCAATTTCGTGGTCACCGCCAAGGCGCGCGCCACCATCCGCCATTATTTGAAAAATCTGAAACACGATGAATCGGTGGAGCTGGGCAGGCGTTTGCTCGATCAGACGCTGCGCGCCTTCTCCACCTCGCTCGACCAAATACCGAAAAAACGCCTGCGCGCGCTGCTCGATGAACTGAAGCTCGATACCTTGGAACAATTACTGGGAGAAATCGGCCTCGGCAACCGTCCGGCGGTGCTCGCCGCGCGCCATCTGGCGCCGGAGGACGCCAGCGCCAAACCGAGCGCCGGCGCGCCGCTCGCCATCAAAGGTACCGAGGGCATGGTGGTGACGTATGCCAAGTGCTGCCATCCCATCCCCGGTGACCCCATCATCGGCTTCGTGAGCGCCGGGCGCGGCATCGTGATTCACGCCGAGACCTGCAAAAACGTGGCCGAGTTCCGCAGCCGCCCGGAAAAATGGATAGACGTGCAGTGGGAACCGGGCGTGACGGGCGAATTCTCGGTGGAGATGCGCGTCGAGGTGGCCAATCAGCGCGGCGTGCTGGCCAGCGTGGCGGCGGTGATTGCGGAACAGGGCGCGAACATCGAAAATGTCGGCATCGAGGAACACGATGGCATGTATACCGCGATCAACCTCCTGATCGCGGTGCGTGATCGCCGCCACCTAGCCAACATCATGCGCCGCATCCGGTCTCTGCGGGTGGTGGTGCGCATTGCGCGTGTCAAGTCATAACAACGGGGTATAAAATGAAGCGCACCATCACTACCAGCCAGGCCCCCAAGGCCATCGGCACCTACTCGCAGGCGGTGCGCGTGGACGGCACCGTGTACCTGTCGGGTCAAATTCCGCTCGTGCCGTCCAGCATGGAACTGGCGCAGGGCGACATGCGCGCGCAGATCGCGCAGGTGTTTGACAATCTCAAGGCGGTGGCGGAAGCGGCGGGCGGCACGCTGGCGCACGTCGTCAAACTCAACGTCTACCTCACCGATCTCGCGCACTTCCCGCTGGTGAACGAAGTCATGGCGCGCTATTTCAGCGAACCGTATCCCGCGCGCGCCACGGTGGGCGTCGCCGCGCTGCCCAAGGGCGCGCAGGTGGAGATGGACGCGATCATGGACTTGAGCGACTGAAAGATGCTGAAAAAGCCCTTCCTAGTCTTTTTCAGCTCGGCCGCTGGTGTGGGGGCGTCCTGCCCGGCACAAAGCAAAAAGCGTGGCCATAAGAATTTATTATGGTGCTTTGCTCCATTTTTCAAACACTCAATCGTGTTTGAAAAATGGCAGTAGAACCCTTCGCTTCGCTCTTCCCTGTACTGCAAGCGGGTTGATGAAAAGCAAACTTTTGGTTAACCCGCCAAAATCTCTGCCACACACCACGCTCGATAATATCCCCGTCACGCGCCTCAAGGGCGTGGGGCCGCGCAACGCCGAGCGCCTGGCGCGCCTGGGACTG
>JBCKVB010000066.1:0-2991 GCA_038924245.1 Gammaproteobacteria bacterium
CGGGCAACGACTTCGAGGCCAAGAAGTAAAGCACCCGCCGTAATTCGGCCGGGCGGAACACAGTGCCGGCTGGCCGGGCTACCTTCCGGCGGCAGGAGGCGCCATGTTTGGGGCGCCGGCGCTGGTAAACCGAAAATGGCTGGCGAACTCAAATCGAATTTCGAGACGCTTACTGAATTAATCAGAGGCTCCTTTATAAATGCCCGCCTCGAGCCTGGCTGCCCGATCGAGACTTGCCGTCCTGCTGGCCTGCCTGTTCGCCGTCGTCTATACGACGACATCGGACGAAGCCGCTATCATCCTGCCGGAGAAGCTCCTCGATGCGGCCGAACGCAAATACGGGCCGGTTGCAAAAGAGCGTCTGACGGCATGGACGCAATTGATCGCGTCCGGCAAGCAAGGCACGGAGCGGGAAAAGCTGAAACTCGTCAACGATTTCTTCAACCAGACCCCGTTCGTGTCGGACATCGAGCACTGGGGAAGGGAGGACTACTGGGCCACTCCCAGTGAAATGCTGGCGAGCAACGGCGGCGATTGCGAGGATTTCTCGATCGCCAAATATTTCACGCTGCTGGCTATAGGGGTACCCATGGATCGCCTGCGCATCACCTACGTCAAGGCCAAGAACTGGAATCCGGTCAGCCAGGCCCACATGGTGCTCACCTATTATCCGGCGCCGAGCGCGATCCCGCTGGTGCTCGACAACCTGATCCCCGAGATCAAACCGGCGACCGAGCGGCCGGACTTGCTCCCCGTCTACAGCTTCAACGGCAGCAGCCTGTGGCTGGCCAAGGTGCGCGGCACAGGCAAGGCGGTGGCCGGCGGATCGGGAAATATCAGCCTGTGGCGCGAGCTCACCGCGCGCATGGGCAAGGAATTCCAATGAAGCGAATTGAGAGGCGGCGGCCATGACCCTGTTACGTCAGCTTACGATTGTCATCGTCATTCTGTTTGCCCTCCTGTTCGCGGGCACGACCGCCATCAGCGTGCATAACACGCGCGGCTACCTTCATGTGCAACTGCAGACCATTTCCCAGGATACGGCGACTTCCCTCGGCCTGTCTGTTTCGCCGCATATAGCCGAAAACGATATGGTGATCGTGGAAAGCATGGTCAGCGCCGTCTTCGACAGCGGCTACTATCGCGAAGTCGTCATCCGCTCGATTGAGGGCAAGCCCATTATCGAGCGGGTGCAGCCGGTTCGCATCGAGGGCGTTCCGGGATGGTTCGTGACTATGTTTCCCCTCGAGACGCCGCGCGGCGAAGCACTGATCATGGGCGGCTTTCAGCAGATGGGTACCGTTACCGTTGCCGCCAACCCGGGCCATGCCTACGCTACCCTTTGGAACAACAGCCTGGACGCCTTATGGTTGTTCCTGGGGGTGTCGATCATGACTTTTGGCCTGGGCATGGCAGCGCTGCATTTCATCCTGCGCCCGCTGCGCGCCGTGGAGGAGCAGGCGCGCGCCATCTGCGATCGAGAGTACCCGGTTCAGCACAAGCTGCCGTGGACGCTCGAACTGCGCAGCGTGGTACTCGCCATGAACCGGATGACGAGCAAGGTCAAGGAAATGTTCGGAGAACAGGCGGCAACCGTGGAGCGCCTGCGCGCCGAGAGTTACAGGGATGCGTTGACCGGCCTCGCCAATCGCCGCTATTTTGAGATGAACCTCAAGCAGCTCATTGCAACCGGCAAGCATGGCGCCTTGCTCATGTTTGAACTTAAGGATTTCAAGCAATACAACGAAAAGCGCGGCTACCAGTCCGGCGACGACCTGCTGCGCAATACCGGCGAATTCGTCGAGGCCATCTGTAAATCACAGCCGGGGCTGGAATACTTCGCCGTGCATTTGTCCGGTGCTGATTTCGCCGTCGTCATGATCAATGTCGGCGAACAGGAGGCCACGGAGCTGGGCAATCAGCTCGCGCGTGCCTTGCCGCGCTTCAAGGAACGCGGCCTGGTCGATGACGAGGAGGTCGGTCATATCGGCATTGCGCTGTTCAGCGGCCAATCCTACACTGAACTGCTGTCTGCAGCCGATATGGCGTTGCGCGCGGCTCAGCAGGAAGGGCCCAACACCATGCATCTAGCCGACCCCGGCAAGACTGCCGAAAGCTCCGTGAACACGGCTTCGCGCTGGGGCGAAATGCTGCGCGACGCATTGGCGCACAAGCGCATCTCGTTGTTGCTGCAGCCGGTCAAGGATGCCGCCGAATGCGTTACGCTGCTGCATTATGAATCGCTGATGCGCCTGACGGATGAAAATGGTCAGGTAATTCCCGCGGTAGTCTATACGCCCATGGCCAAGCGGCTCGGCCTCGCGACCGATTTTGACCGGGCCATAATTACCGAAGTGCTTTCGCGGCTGGTATCCAGGCGCTATGAAAATACGCCAGTTGCGGTCAATCTGTTCCCGGCTAGTTTGCAGAACAAGGCTTTTGTCGGCTGGCTATGCGCGGAACTGGCAAAAGTGCCCGATGCCGCTTCCCGGCTACTGCTCGAAATCTCGGAATACGGCGCTATTGAAAATATCGATGCGCTGCGTGACTTTATCAACCGTATGCTGCAGTTTGGCACACGTGTAGGGTTGGACCACTTCGGGCGCGGCTTCTCTTCATTTGGTTATCTGAGCACGCTCAAGCTCGATTACATCAAGGTTGACGGCAGCTTTGTGCGCGGCATCATAGACCACAAGGACAACCAGTTCTTCATCGAAACCATTAAACAGGTAGCGCATGGTCTGGATATCAAGGTCTACGCGACCTCGGTCGAAACCGAGGCGGAGATGCGACTGTTGCTGAGACTCGGTCTGGACGGCTCGCAAGGTTACTGGGTGGGCAGGCCCGAACAACGATGATGCGGTAACGCTTTATCGAGGGCGCTCCGGCGCGGACCATGCCGAGCCGGTGGATGCGCGGATGCTCGCATGGATGCGCTGCGTCCTCGCATTTTCGGCGCTGCTGATCATCTGCATCGCCCCCTCCGAGCCG
>JBCKVB010000067.1:0-2640 GCA_038924245.1 Gammaproteobacteria bacterium
AGTGGCGACGCCCCCCCATGAAAAACTCCGCAACTTGCAGGTCCATCGGGAAAACGCTGCCGTCGCTGCGCCATCCCGTGACCTCGCGTTTTATGCCGATGATCTTCGCCTGACCGGTACGATGATAGTTCGCCAAGTAGCCATCGTGCTCGCTGTGGTAAGGTTCCGGCATCAGTATGGAGACATTCTTGCCGACTACCTCTTCGCTGCGGTAGCCGAACAGGCGCTCCGCAGCCGGATTGCACAGTTCAATCATGCCGGTATCGGAGATGCTCACGATGCTTTCAGCCATATTGCCCAGCATTAAGCGGAACCGCTCTTCGCTGTCATGCAGCCTGTCATGCTGCTGTTTCAGGTGCTCCAGCATACGGTTGATCGACTGCGCTAGGCTGGCGACCTCATGGCTGTCGGCGGCTTCCGCACGGTCCGTGCCAAACCCCTTTTCAGCGATGCCTCGGGCAAAAAGTTCCAAGCTCAGCAAATCCCTGGTCAGCCTTTTGCCGAAGTGCAGCCCCAACATGATCACCGTCACCACCATGCCGACTAGCAGTATGAAAAATACCCCCAGCCACTGCCAATCGACCGACTTGGCGCTAGGGTTAGGGCGGGTGAGAACGGCGAAATCAAGCTGTTGGTAAATCGGCGGCACTTTCACCGCTGCAACCCTGATCGCTTGCGAATGCAACAGCTGTTTAGCTTCCGGCCCATGCACGATCCGCGCGCCACCCTGCAGCGAAAGCTCGTCCAATTTGATTTTGTAGAGGACGGCGCCTTCCACCGAATTCGAGCGCGCAAAGGCAATGAACTCGACCGCAAGCAACTCTTCGCCCTTTTCGCCGAGCTGCACCCGTGCAGCGGCTAGTCCGGCGGGAAGCTTTTCTCTCAGCCAGTTCAACTCTTGCTCGCTGAAGCTGCCTTGGCCGTTGCTGGCGATTTCACGCCCTTCGAAATCGACAAGCAGAAGATGCACCGGTATGCCATTGATACGCCGGATGCCACGCAGAAACGGCGCCAGATAATTTTCCTTGCCTGCGCTGTCGATCAGGGCGCTTGCGATCAGGCGGCTATTGGCGAGTTCAGACATTCGCTCAGCAATCTCGCCCAGGTTGTTGCCGACGATTGTCGCCTGCAGCTCGGCATCCTTTTTCTGCAGGTCGCGCAGAGAAGCCGCATGCTCCCACCAGGATGCGATCGCGATCACCAGCATGGCAATGCCGGCCAACAACGCTGCCATATGCGCAAAGCGCCGCGCAAGGCTGGTCAAGGGTTTAACCCTTTTCACGTTTGTCCCCTCTCCCCTGGGGAGAGGGTTAGGGAGAGGGTTGATGGGTTTCGTCATACTAAATATTATTTGGGCGCTGGAACCAGCACGCCTTCGCGGTTATAGCGTGCCATCAGCAACTCTGCCGGCCCGAGCGCCTCGTGCCGAGTCGGGGTGAACGGTGGCTGGTACAGCTTGACCAGGCCCCGATGCTCGCTCACCTTTTCCAGCGCGTCGCGGATGGCGCTACGCTCAGGTTTGCCCGCTAAGTTGATGGCTTTGGCCAGGATGTGCATCAAGTCGTAGGCATGTGCCACGCCGACCGGTGCGTCAATGTCCTCAATGCGCTTGATGCCACCGGTTTTCTCGGCAGTCTTCATGAAGCGCGCCAGCATTGGCTTGTCGGCGGTGAAGAAACTGAAGGTCTGGATCACCGACAGATCAACTTCCTGCAATGCCGCACCCGAATTCTTGACGAATTCGCCGCCAGTGATGCCCCAGTGGCTGAGGATAGGCACGCGCTGACTAGCCGGCAGGGCCGCCATTTCGCGCACCAGGGTCACGCCCTCATCGTCGTTGGCGACCAGTATCACCGCCTTGGCACCAGCATCCATCAGTTTCTTGTATTGCATCATGAGCGTGGCGTCTTTAAGGTCGAACCAGGTGATATCGACGATCTTCTGATTATTGACCCCGAGCATGTATTTCTCTGCCGCAGCCAGGTTGCTGCGCCCCCAGGAGCTGTTCATCAACAGCAGGCCGACCTTGTCGTACCCGCGCTGTTGCGCCGTCTGCAGCAACTTCGGCATGGCCAGGCCGTCTCGCAGCGACAGGCGGAAGACGTAGTTCGGCTGCATGTCATTGTCGATGATCGGATTGCCCGCCGCCCAGACCACCAGGTACGGCAGTTTCGCCTCCTTTATTGCCGGCAATTGCGCGAGGAGCACCGGAGTGAAGCGTCCGCCGAACACAGCAACCAGGTTGGGCATGGCCGCGAATTCGGCGGTGTTGCGGCTGCTGCGCGCCGGCATCCCGAGATTATCCTTGATTACCAGCTCAATCGGACGCCCGCCTAGCACGCCGCCGGCCGCATTAATTTGCGCGATCGCCGTGCGCAGGCCCAGCTCGATGGCCTGCGCGGAGGTGCTGTTTTCGAGGCCGAACTCGCCGTCCAGACCAACCAGCACCGGCGCCTTCTCTGCCGCCCGGGCCGTGACCACGCATAAGAGCATGGTCATGCACAGCGCAAAGTTGCGGAACATTCTTGGGAACAAGGTCATCATACGGATTCTCCTATTGGTTTACGGGGACAACAATGGATGTACGACTTAACGCAAGTTACAGCATACGGCATGATTCATGGTTTACAAAGCAGATAG
>JBCKVB010000068.1:0-2630 GCA_038924245.1 Gammaproteobacteria bacterium
TGTAGTGACTGAGGATACGCCAACCCGCCCACTTGGAGAGTATGAGGTCACAAAGACCCTGTCGGATGAATTAGTCATTCGAGCTAGTGAGCGTGGTTTAATGACCTACTCGGTCGTTAGGCCATCCAATGTTTTTGGTGTGGACATGCCTAACCAATCGTTGCGTTTGTTGGGAGCGATGGTACGCAAGGGTCTGTTTTTTTATATTGGACGACCAGACGCAGTAGCCACGTATGTGCATGTTGACGACGTGGTTGAGGCTCTGCTGCGTTGCGGTACAGACCATCGTGCCAAGGGGAAGATATTCAACATTTCCAATGATTGTCTGCTTGAAGAGTTGGTGGAGGGTATTGCTTCTGCTCTTAATGTGACACGCCCATGGTTAAGACTGCCTGAGCCAGCTGTGAGAGCCGCTACACGTGTTATAGGTAAGATCGTTAACATTCCCCTCACACAAGAGCGGATTAATGCCCTTGTGGCAAGAACGAGATACCCATATCTCAAGCTTGCACGAGAATTAGGTTTCATCCCTCGGATATCTGTGCCGGGTGCTATTGGCGAAGTTATATTGTCGAAGTGAATCCTTATAGTGACCTTTCCCAATCAATTGGATATGCGCATAATTGAGGGCGTGGATGCACGCCGCAAGCGAATATGCATTGTTGCCACTGTTCCTTTTGCAATTAAAGTCTTCATGCGGGCACATATCGATGTGCTGAGTGCGGAGTACGATGTAACACTGGTGGCGAACGGTTCTGCCGATGAGCTGGCTGAATTGCTTGGTAGTCATGTTTCGTTCATACCGCTACAGATTGAGCGCAAGATATCCATCGAGAAAGATTTTCTTGCCCTGATTAAGCTTTGGAGTTTATTCCGAAAAGAGAAATTCGATAGCGTTCATTCTATTATGCCCAAGTCGGGACTGTTGGCTATGCTGGCCGCAAGACTCGCTGGAGTGCCCCTACGCTTTCACACATTCACCGGGCAGGTATGGGCGACCCAGAAGGGGCTCCGCAGGCTTCTACTAAAGTTTCTTGATAAGGTACTGGCTATGCATGCTACCCGAGTCCTCGCCGACAGTCATTCCCAACGCTTGTTTCTGATAGAAAATAATGTTGTGAAGGCTCCTTCAATCGATGTGCTTGCAGGCGGCTCAGTCGCCGGGGTTGATTTAAATCGATTCAAATACAGCGCTAAGGCACGTCACCAGATTAGACTAAATTACAAAATCCAAAACAATGCCATCGTATTTTTATTTCTTGGCAGGTTAACCCGAGACAAGGGTTTGATGGATTTATCGCGGGCTTTCACATCGGCGGCAGAACAAAACGCAAACATCCATCTTCTGATTGTTGGACCCGATGAAGAGGGCCTTGAAGTGGAGTTCTCTACACTTGCGCAACGTTTACCGGGGCGGGTGCACAGGGTCGGGTTTACCGATTGTCCAGAAAACTACATGTCAGCGGCTGACGTATTCTGCCTGCCGAGTTATCGCGAGGGTTTCGGTTCGGTAATAATCGAAGCTGCTTCAGTTGGATTACCTACAATCGCCTCTCATATTTATGGTATAACTGATGCAATAGAAGATGGGGTAACGGGGATACTTCACATGCCCACTTCAGATCGCGAGATAGCAGAAGCCATGCTGCTCCTCGCTTCTAATGATGATCTTCGACGCCGAATGGGTGAAGCGGCACGCACCAGGGTAATGGATAAATTCTCTGAGGCGTGTGTTACAAAAGCATTTGCTGATTTCTATCGTGACATGTTTTCTACAACCAGAATCAAGTCCAAATGAAATGCAATTCTTTCTCCTCCTTCAGCATTCGGTGCGCCAATTATCTTGATGTCCTATTCATCATTTACCTACCCGTCGCAGCAGGCGAGATTTGACATGCGGCTGCTGGTAACCGGGGCAACAGGTTTCATCGGTAGTGCCGTGCTGGCCCGGGCGCTTTGGATCGAACACTACAACTGCGCGGAGCCGTGCGACGCAGTGTGCCGGATCTGCCCGCCGGTGTGGAGCCGGTGCTCGTCGGCGATTTGGCGCCGGATACAAACTGGGCACAAGCGGTGAGAGGGGTGGATGGCATCGTGCATACTGCCGCCCACGTGCATGTGATGCGTGATTCCGCTGCCGATTCGCTAGCCGAATTTCGCCGCGTCAATATTGCGGGCACGTGGAATCTGGCGCGCCAAGCGGTTGGTGCGGGTGTGCGGCGCTTTGTCTTTATCAGTTCGATCAAGGCGAATTCTCTTTCCATGATGCGCTGGCTGCACAAGGGCATTCCTTTACCGTTGGGCGCGATACACAACCAGCGCAGCCTGGTGGCGCTGGGTAACCTGGTGGATCTGATCGTGACCTGTCTGCATCACCCTGCGGCGGCCAACCAGACCTTTTTGGTCAGTGATGGGGAGGATCTTTCCACCACGGCACTGCTGCGACGCACGGCGGCGGCGTTGGGCAGGCCCGCGCGTTTGATTCCGGTGCCCGCGCCGGTGTTGCGGACGGCTGCGCGCTTGCTGGGCAAAGCGGATTTTGCACAGCGGCTATGTGGTTCCCTGCAGGTGGATATCAGCAAGACCCGGGAACTGCTGGGCTGGTCGCCACCGGTTTCAGTGGATGAGGC
>JBCKVB010000069.1:0-2570 GCA_038924245.1 Gammaproteobacteria bacterium
GCCCCTTTGTTTCGCTCATGCCAGGAAACGTTATCGGGTACGGTTGAGTGTAGTTCGCGGTAGTAGAGGAATTCATCATGAACGAAATGAACGAAAAACCTCGGGAAATAGATGAACTGCGGGCGCGCGTGGTGGCGCTTGAAAAAATCACGCTACGTCTGAGGTATGGTCAACGGCCGGGAGAATCCCGGCCGTCGTATGAGTTGCGAAATTTCGTGGACAATGTCCGGGGCGATTGGGAAGAGCAGAAGCAGCGCCGGCGCGAGCGCCGGATGAATTTCCGCGCGGGGATTTTCCTCGGGCTGTTTCGGCCGGGCCTTGAGGATAAATTGGGCGCGCTCCTGCTGCTACCGGAGTCCGATGAGTCCGACGCGAAAATGAGCGATTTACTGCATCGGGTTCCGTTGGCCTATCGGAAGATTGTCCTAGACCGCGTCCTCGAGCGATACGGGAAGTTGAGAGGCGAGTGGCCCTTTTCCTTCAGTAAAGCCATAACAGGATTACATGGAGAAAAAGGAAGCATGGACGCTGACGACGACGCCCGCGCCCTCGGCGCCTGTGCCTTCAAGCGCTACCAGAACCTGACGGGGCGGGACCTGATGGGGAACCTGACGGTAGGCCCCGACCGGGAAATCAAGGCATGGCGCGTTCCCTTCTTTGGCGCCCTCTTTCGTGGCTTCCTTTTCTTCTTTTATGACTTCTTTCGTGCGCTACGAGTCACGGAAGGTGCGAAGCACCGAGGCGAGTAGTACGAGGTTACGAGGTATAGAGTAAAAGGGGTCAAGTTCATTGTATGACTGTCTGAACCGTGTTATTCCGCCCTTCGCATGCCCCTGGCGAAGCAATTAGAGCAGGTGAGGCGAGGTATGGTAGTCATACAATGAACATGACCCCTTTGGCTCATTCTTTTTGTATCGAGATTTGACGTGAAATATAAGAAACTTGGCAACAGCGATCTGCATGTTTCAGAAATTGCCCTGGGCACCATGACCTTTGGGCAGCAGAACACCTTGGCAGAAACATGTGAACAACTCGATTATGCCGTTGCGCAAGGCGTAAATTTCATCGACACCGCTGAAATGTATCCAGTGCCAGCCAAGGCGGAAACGCAGGGACTTACTGAAGAATATGTAGGCAAGTGGCTAAAGTCGCAGATACGCAATAAAGTTATCATCAGCACTAAGGTGGCGGGTCCTGCTCGCGGCATGAACTGGATCAGGAATGGCTCGCAGTCGTTGGATCGCAACAACATCATGGCTGCTATTGATAACAGCCTGAAACGGCTGCAGACAGACTATATCGATTTGTACCAGATACATTGGCCGGCACGCAATGTGCCGATGTTCGGCAAGAATAATTTCAGCCCGGCATTTGAACGCCCCGCCACGACAATAGAAGAGCAGCTGACGGCTCTTTCAGAGCTGGTGACAAGCGGCAAGGTGCGCCATGTCGGGGTGAGCAACGAAACCCCCTGGGGCGTGGCAGAATTCCTCAAGGTGGCAGAGCGTCTGGGGTTGCAGCGCATTATTTCCATCCAGAATCCATATAATCTGATCAATCGTACCTTTGAAGTTGGGCTGCATGAGATGTGCTATCGCGAGCAGGTCAGCCTGCTGGCCTACAGCCCGCTGGCATTTGGCTTGCTTAGCGGAAAATATATCAAGAATCCTGCCGAGGCTGGCCGTATGACATTGTTTCCTGAGTTTGGGCAACGTTATCACAAACCGAATGTGCTGGCAGCGGTGGCGGCTTATTCGCAAGTGGCTGAACAGAGCGGGCTGTCACCAGCACAGATGGCACTGGCCTTCCTGCGCAGTCGCCCGTTTGTAGCCAGCACCATCATCGGTTCCACCACGATGTCGCAATTGCAGGAAAATCTGGGTTGTATTGAACTGAATGTCGAGCAGATAAAAGCGATTGAGGACGTACACCTGCGCTATAGCAATCCAGCACCTTAGGTCATAGCAGTAGCAGTTATCCAAAATACGCGGCCAGCACGCGTTCGTTCTTGTTTAATTCGGCGGGTGTGCCTTCAATGGCAATACGGCCATGTTCCATCACATAGGCATAGTCGGCGACTTCCAGCGCGCTTTTGGCGAATTGCTCAACCAGCAGCAGGGTGGTGCCGGCTTCCTTCAGGCGACGAATAATATTGAAAACTTCCTGCACAATCACCGGCGCGAGCCCCATCGAGGGTTCATCCAGCAAGATGATTTTGGGCTTGGCCATCAGGGCGCGGCCTATGGACAGCATCTGCTGCTCGCCACCGGGCAGCGTACCTGCGCTCTGTTCGCGGCGTTCGCGCAGGCGTGGGAAAAGTTCGTAGACCTTTTCCAGTTCATGGGCTGCCTTGCTGCGGAAGCCAAAAAACATCGGCAGATAATTGTAAGCGCCTAGCAGCAGATTATCTTCAACCGAGAGCGGGCCGAATACCTTGCGTCCTTCAGGCGCATGTGCCAGACCCAGTCTGGCAATGCGCGAGGTGGCGTATCCCTGTACCGCTTTGCCATTGAGCAGCAAACGACCCTGTACAGGCTTGATCATGCCTGAAATGGCGCGCATAATGATAG
>JBCKVB010000070.1:0-2423 GCA_038924245.1 Gammaproteobacteria bacterium
ATAATCGAACAGCAGGCGGTCTTCACGCCGCCCGGCGAGCAGGTGCAGGGCGTAGCGGATGCGCCAGAGAAAATTCTGGCCTTCGCTTAACAGGCGCAGTTCGCTTTCGGTGAGAAAGCCGTGCGCCGCCAAATCGCGCAGGTGCGCGCTGCCGAAGTGACGAAACGCCACCCAGGTAATGGTCTGTATGTCACGCAGGCCGCCGGGCCCGTCCTTGATGTTGGGCTCCAGGTTGTAGGCGGTGTCGTGATATTTGTGGTGCCGCCGCGCCTGTTCTTCCAATTTGGCCTGGAAGAATTCGCGCGCCGGCCACAGGCGTTCCGGCGCGAGCGCCGCGCGCATCGCCTCGAACAACTGCGCCGGGCCGGTGAGCAGCCGCGCCTCCATGAGCGTGGTGAAGATGACCACGTCCTGTGCCGCCTGTTCGGCGCACTCGGCCACGGAACGCACGCTGTGCCCGACGTGCAGGCCGATGTCCCACAGAAAATGGATGAAGCGCTCGATGGCCTGTTGCCCGGCGCTGGCGTCGAAGGCCGGGGCTCCGGTCAGGATCAATAAATCTATGTCCGAGCCCGGATGGAGTTCCGCGCGCCCGTAACCGCCTACCGCGACCAGCGCGGCCTGCGCCGAGGGTGAGTGCAGACGCCAGGCGCGGGTGAGCAGCTCATCGAGCAGCGCGGCGCGCTGTTGCAGCAATTCTTCCGCCGCCGCGCCGGCGCTGAAACATTGGCGCTGTGTCTCGTGCGCGCTCTGCAGCGCGCTGCGAAACGCGGGCAGCGGCAGCGCGCCGCCATGCAGCGCGTCATCCAGCTTGCGCACTTCAAGCTGTAACTGATCGCTGTGCGCGGCGGGATTCATGGGGCGCTAAATATCGTCGCCCGCTCGCACGGTGAGCACTTCAAAACCGTTTTCGGTGACCAGCACGGTATGCTCCCATTGGGCGGACAGGCTGTGATCCTTGGTGACCACGGTCCATTGGTCGGGCAGAAGCTTTACCTGGCGCTTGCCCGCGTTAATCATGGGTTCGATGGTGAAGGTCATGCCGGGTTGCAGCGCCATGCCGGTGCCGGGTTGCCCGTAGTGCAGCACTTGCGGGTCTTCGTGGAACACGCGCCCGATGCCGTGGCCGCAATATTCGCGCACCACCGAGCAATTGTTGCCCTCGGCGTGGCTCTGGATGGCGTGGCCGATGTCGCCCAGGCGCACGCCCGGCTTGACCATTTCGATGCCGAGGCGCATGCATTCGTAACTGGTCTGCGTGACGCGCTTGGCGATGAGCGAGGGCTCGCCCACGAAAAACATCTTGCTGGTGTCGCCGTGATAACCGTCCTTGATCACCGTCACGTCAATGTTGACGATGTCGCCTTCTTTAAGAATCCGTTCGCCGGGTATGCCGTGACACACCTGATGGTTCACTGAAGTACAGATGGACTTGGGATAGCCGCGGTAATTGAGCGGCGCGGGGATGGCCTGCTGCACGTTGACGATATAGTCATGGCACAGCCGGTCCAGCTCGCCGGTGGTGACGCCGGGTCTGACGTGCGCGCGGATCATGTGCAGCACGTCCGCCGCGAGGCGGCCCGCGACGCGCATCCTGGCGGTTTCTTCCGCGTTTTTGATGGTGACGCTCATGGCGAGTCAGACAGGAGATCAGGGTTCTTGCCGCATCATGCGTGTGTTGGCCGGGGGTTTTTGCCGTATAATGCGCGATGCCTTAGGGCACACTACGCACATGCACCACTACCCCGCAGCGGGGTGCCGCCCGGTCTAAACCCCAGCGGTTCGCTTGCAGGGGGTGCATGGAGGATTAACCCAAACACAGGAGTATACAATATGGCTGATGTTACCATGCGTCAAATGCTGGAGGCGGGCGTGCATTTCGGCCACCAGACGCGCTATTGGAATCCCAAGATGGCCTCTTTTATCTTCGGCCAGCGCGACAAAATCCACATTATTAATCTGGAAAAGTCCCTGCCGCTGTACCACGAGGCGATGAACTTCATCGGCAAGATGGCGGCCAACAAGGGCGTCATTTTATTCGTAGGCACCAAGCGCGCCGCGCAAGAGATTGTCGAGCAGGAGGCGCAGCGCTGCGGCATGCCTTATGTGAGCCAGCGCTGGCTGGGCGGCATGCTCACCAATTTCAAGACTATCCGCCAGTCCGTCAAGCGCCTGAAGGAACTGGAGGCGATGGCCGAGGACGGCAGCCTGCAGCGCCTGAGCAAGAAGGAGTCGCTCATGCTGGAGCGCCAGCGGGAGAAGCTGCACCACAGCCTGGGCGGCATTAAGGACATGGATCGTCTGCCCGACGCCCTGTTCGTGATAGACGTGGGCAACGAAAAGATCGCGGTGCAGGAGGCGGTCAAGCTCGGCATCCCGGTGGCCGGCGTGGTGGACACCAACAACGCGCCGGACGGCGTGGA
>JBCKVB010000071.1:0-2415 GCA_038924245.1 Gammaproteobacteria bacterium
TCGACGGGCTGAAGCTGGGAACGCCCGCCACCGACGCCTTCGGGCGCCTCTGGTCGGCGGATCGCCACCCGGTGATTCTCGCCATGATCGCGCGTCCGCTGCTGCCGCTCGCGCTATTGGTGTCGGTTTACATCCTCCTGCGCGGCCACAATCTGCCCGGCGGCGGCTTCATCGCCGGTCTGGTGACGGCAGTGGCGCTGATTCTGCAATACCTCGCCAACGGCGTGTACTGGACACAACAGCGCCTACGCCTGGACTACCACCCGGTCATCGCGCTGGGACTGCTCGTCGCCGCGCTCACGGGGCTGGGTAGCTGGTTCTTCGGCTACCCCTTGCTGACGTCGGCCTTCGGCTACTTCAGCCTGCCGGTGATCGGAAAATTCGAGTTGGCGACAGCGATGGTCTTCGATATCGGGGTGTACCTGACGGTCGTGGGCGTGGTCATGCTCATCCTGTTCAACCTGGGCAAGGCGAGCGGCGCGGCGCCGCCGCGGGCCAGCCCGCCCATGAACGAGGGGCGCTGATGGAAGTGCTGGTTGCCGTCATGGTGGGTGCGCTGGTTGCCGCCGGCGTCTATTTGCTGCTGCGCGCGCGCACCTTTCCGGTCATTTTGGGCATCGCCTTGCTGAGCTATGCCGCCAACCTGTTCTTGTTCGTTATGGGGCGGCTCGCCACCGGCATGCCCCCCATTATCACACCAGAGGCGACCGGCTACGCCGACCCCCTGCCGCAGGCCCTGGTGTTGACCGCCATCGTCATCGGCTTTGGGATGATCGCCTTCGTGCTGGTGCTCGCGCTGCGGGCGCGAGCCGAGCTGGGCACCGACCATGTGGACGGAGCGCCACTGCCGCCGCGTGACGCCGGGGATAACGCGCCGTGAGTCCGAACCACTGGATCATTGCGCCGATTCTGTTGCCGCTCCTCACCGGCGTGCTCATGCTGCTGGTGGCGCGCGGCGCCCTGAGGACCCAGCGCGCGCTGGGCCTCATCAGCACGCTAGCCCTGGTCGGTATCGCCGGCCTCTTGTTCTGGCTGGCGTTTGCCGGCGGTTACGGCGTCTATGCCCTGGGCAACTGGCCGGCGCCGTTTGGCATCGTCCTGGTGCTCGACCGCTTGAGCGCCCTGATGCTGTTGCTGACGGCGCTGGTGGGGTTGTTCACCCTGTGGTACGCGTGCCACGGCGCGGACGCCACCGGCAAAAATTTCCATCCGCTGTTCCAATTACAGCTGGCCGGCCTGAACGGCGCCTTCCTGACCGGCGACCTGTTCAACCTGTTCGTGTTCTTCGAGGTTCTGCTGATCGCCTCCTACGGCCTGCTGCTGCACGGCGGCGGCCCGGCGCGCGTGCGCGCCGGGCTGCACTATGTGGTGCTCAACCTGTCCGGCTCGGCGCTGTTTCTCATCGCGATGGGCATCCTGTATGGCCTGACCGGCACCCTGAACATGGCGGATCTCGCCCTGAAGGTCGCGCAGGCGCCGGCCGAGCAAGCGGCGTTGCTGCGCACGGGCGCCTTGCTGCTGCTGGTGGTGTTTGCGCTCAAGGCCGCCCTGCTGCCGCTTTATTTCTGGCTGCCCGCGGCTTACAGCAACGCCAGCGCTCCGGTTGCCGCCTTGTTCGCCATTATGACCAAGGTGGGCATATACGCCATGGTGCGGATCTACACCCTGATCTTCGGCGCCGAGGCCGGCGTAGCGGCGCATGTCGCGGCCGACTGGCTGCTGCCGCTCGCGCTCGCGACCCTGTTGCTCGGGATGCTTGGGGCATTGGCCAGCACCACCCTGCGCCACCTGATCGCCTACCTCATCGTCGTCTCGACCGGCATGCTGCTGACCGCCGTCGGCCTGTTCACCACGCCCGCCTTGGGCGCCGCCTTGGTGTACCTCGTGCATACCACGCTGGTGAGCGCCGGTATGTTCCTGCTGGCCGACGTGATCGCCCGCCAGCGGGGCGCGCCGGGCGACGCACTGACACCCGCCCGCGACCTGGCGCAACCGGTTTTGCTCGGCACCTTGTTTTTCATGGGGGCCATGGCGCTGGTGGGCCTGCCGCCCTTGTCAGGCTTTCTCGGCAAGGTGATAATTCTGCAGGCCGCCCAGGGTGAGGCGCAGGTTGCCTGGGTGTGGGGCGTCGTTCTGGCCGGCAGCTTGCTGGGCCTGGTGGCGCTGAGCCGCGCCGGCAGTGTGATATTCTGGAACACAGCCGAGCCCACGGCGGGCGGTACGCCCGCCGGCGCCGCCACGCTGGCGCCGGTGGTGATCCTGCTGGCGTGCAGTCCCTTGTTGGCCGCCTTCGGTGGCGAGGTGGTGGCCTACGCCCACGCCACCGCCGAACAGCTCGCGCAGCGCAACGGTTACATTGACGCCGTGCTGGGCCAGGACTACCGGCAATTGCTCACCGCCACAGGAGGCCGTCAC
>JBCKVB010000072.1:0-2394 GCA_038924245.1 Gammaproteobacteria bacterium
ATCAAGCCCGTAAGGGCGGATCCGACATCGTTTGTCGGCTCCGCTGCGCTTGAGCCGACCTACTACGGCTACTTGGCGCTGACAGTAGAGGAGAGGGTCTTTGCTAGCCCGCTTAATTGGTTTAAACTAACTAACATTAGTTCACTAAGAGGCCGACATGCTTACCGTCAACATCCACGATGCGAAAACCCAGCTTTCCAAGCTGGTCGAGCAGGCTGCGCAGGGTGAATCATTCATCATCGCCAAAGCTGGCAAGCCGATGGTCAAGGTCATTCCGCTGGGTAAGGCGGAAACAGGCACTGCCAGCAGACTGGGGTTTATGGCGGGAGAGATTGCCGTACCCGATGACTTCGACCAGATGGGCAGCGACCACATCGCAAATCTGTTCGAAGGAAAATCAGCTTGAACCTGTTGCTCGACACCCACGTTCTGCTGTGGGCAGCGAGCGAACCGCAGCGTCTCTCGGCTAAAGCGCGCACCCTGCTCCTCGACTCCGCCAACCAGCTCGTGTTCAGTGCCGCCAGCCTGTGGGAAATCTCCATCAAAAGCAGTCTTGATCGAACCGGCCTCAAGGTCGACGCGCGCCGCTTATGGCGCATGTTGCTGGTGAACGGCTACCGCGAACTCCCCATTACCAGCGAGCACACCGTCGCGGTAAACGAATTGCCCGCCCTGCATAAAGACCCATTCGACCGCATCCTTGTGGCGCAGGCGCGAGTGGAGGGATTGTTGCTGCTAACATCGGACAAGATAGTGGCGAAGTATGGTGAAGGCGTGCGGAAGATATGAGCGCGGAAACCGTGATAGATGATAGTTTTGCTGCGGAGAGAATGTATGAATGCAAGACCTGACCCCGATGTCGCCGATGTCCGCCATCTCGCTGGGCATGAGGCGGACGACGATATTTCCATTGTGGCTATTGACCCAAGTCACACGCGACTCGGGCACCGGCAATGAAACTCCCGCTAGCCCAGGATAGCCTATTGCCTAGCTTGGTTTTGGTCGCGGGCGTCGTGGCAACTTTAATTACTTGGGGCGTGTTTGACCGACAGATTAATCAAGCCGAGCAACTGCGCTTTGACCGCTACTCGGATCGCATCATTACAACCATCAAAGAACGCTTAACAAACCATGAACGTTTATTAGAAGGCGGACGTGGTTTATTTAACGCCAGCAAAGCAGTCGAATTCGATGAGTGGCAAGTATTTGCAAACACGCAAAATCTGAGTTTATATCCTGGAATTTTGGGCTTTGGCTATATCTACCACGTACAGCGCGCCGATGTCGCCAGCTTTATTGCGGAAATGCGTAAGCAGGCGCCGGAGTTTACGCTCAAGAGCAAGGGGAATTACCCGGATTTATTCGTGGTTGCACAGATCGAACCTGTCGCACGCAACCGCAAGGCCTGGGGCTTTGACATCGGGCAAGAAAGTAATCGACGCGCGGCTGCGGAAAGCGCTGCCGAAACTGGCAAAGCCACGCTGACTCGGCACATTACTTTGGTGCAGGACGAGAAAAAGATCGCCGGTTTTTTAATGTTGTCGCCTATATATAAAACAAAATCGGTGCCGCCTACGCAGGTCGAGCGCAAACGTGCCTTAGTTGGCTGGGTGTATGTGCCGATTCGGGTCGAGGAGTTGATGGCCGGCATTGTCTCTGCAACGGAAAGCATGCTTGATTTTGAAGTGGTGGATGGCGACAGTAATAATAAGAAAGACTTAATTTTTGATGCCGATGGACACATCATGATAAACACGGATAGTGAAATTCATGATGAACATTTCCGCGAGCGCATGTTTCATAAAAAGACTCGTATCGAAACGCAAGGGCGTGTGTGGACGATTTATACCAGCACTCGGCCTGAGTTCGAGCAGACAGCCGCGCATGCACACTGGGCGATCCCTGTGGGATTGCTGTTAAGTTTGATGGCAAGCTTGGCTATGTGGTCCTTGGTGAATGCGCGGCGTAGGGCGCTAGCGTTGGCGGAAATAATGACGCAAGAAGTGCTCGACAGCGAGGCGATCCTGTCTGCCACCATCAATACCGCGCTGGATGCCGTGGTACAGATAGATTCAGCGAGCATCATCATCCGCTGGAACAATCAGGCGGAAGAAATATTCGGCTGGCCGCGAGAGGAAGCCATCGGGCGGATGCTGCATGAAATGATCATCCCGCCGCAGTATCGCGAGGCGCATATTCGCGGCATGAAGCATTTCCTGGCCTCCGGCGAGGGGCCCGTCCTGAATAAACGAATCGAGATTTCCGCCCTGCATCGCGACGGACACGAGTTCCCGATAGAATTGTCAATCACTCCAGTCAAAATGGCAGGCCAGTATGAGTTCAGTGCTTTCATCCGCGACATCACCGAGCGCAAACTGGCGCAAGACGAAATCC
>JBCKVB010000073.1:0-2369 GCA_038924245.1 Gammaproteobacteria bacterium
TGCAAAAGCAGCATCCCGGCGGGCATGGATTTCGGGCGCATGAAGCTGGTGGTGGATTGCGCGCACGGCGCGACCTACCGGGTCGCGCCCAAGGTGTTGCGCGAACTCGGCGCGGAGGTGATTAAACTGGGCGCGGAACCCGACGGTCTCAACATCAACGCCGGCTGCGGCTCCACCCACCCACAGGAACTCCAGCGCACCGTGCTGAAACACGGCGCGGACCTGGGCATCGCACTGGACGGCGACGGCGACCGCGTCATCATGGTGGATCACAAGGGCGAGCTGGTGGACGGCGATGAGCTGCTGTTCATCATCGCACTGTCTCGTCTTAAGGAAAAAACCCTGCACGGCGGCGTGGCCGGCACCTTGATGAGCAATCTCGGCCTGGAGCTGGCGCTTAAAGAGCGCGGCGTGGAATTTCAACGCGCCGCCGTGGGCGACCGCTACGTGCTGGAGCTGCTGAATCAAAAAGGCTGGCGGCTGGGCGGCGAATCGTCCGGTCACATCATTTGCCTGGACTCCACCACCACAGGCGACGGCATCATCTCCGCGCTGCAAGTGCTGGCGGCGCTGCATCAATCAGGCGCCACGCTGCATGAATTAAAACAAGGCATGACCAAATACCCGCAATGCCTGATTAACGTGCGCCTGGACAGGAAATTTGATTTCAACCACTCAAAGCCCGTGCAAAACGCCTTGAAGGAAGCCGAAACCAGATTGAACTCGCGCGGACGCGTGCTGCTGCGCCCCTCCGGCACCGAACCGCTGCTGCGCGTAATGGTGGAAGGCGAAGACGCAAGCCTGGTGAAATCGCTCGCCGAACACCTGGCCCAAACGGTGCGCGAGGCGGCGCAAGCCGGATAGAGCGCGCCGGATGTAATTGGCTTCTCCGCCGTGGATGATTTCGCTCGTCTGCCACAAGATCATGCCGCACATGAGTAGGGCGAACATGGAAGACACGGCAAGCGCCAGACCCGGCACCGGATAGCCGAACATGGATGCGCCGACTGAAACCAGGCTGGTGAGGAAGACCACCAGCGCGCCGGCCATGAGGAAACCACTCATAAAGCTAGAGATGTCGTATATCGGCGGGTGAATTCCGGATTCGGAAGCACGCTTTGCGTGCGGTGTGGGAGTGCCGTCTGATTTCCGATCCGGATTATCCAGCCTTGAGTTCCTCGACCATCTGCTGGCACACTGCCTTGGCGTCGCCGAAGACCAGCGAGCAGTTGTCCTGGGAGAAGAGCAGGTTCTCCTCGCCCGAGTAGCCGGGCTTCATGGAGTGTTTGATAAAGAAGACGTGCTTGGCGCGGCCAACGTCGAGAATGGGCATGCCGTAGAGCGGGGACGATTTCTGGGTCTTGGCCGCCGGGTTGGTTACGTCGTTTGCACCCACGACCAATGCGACGTCGGCCTGCGCGAACTCGGGGTTGATCTCGTCCATCTCGAACACCTTGTCGTAGGGCACGTCGGCCTCGGCCAACAGCACGTTCATGTGCCCGGGCATGCGCCCGGCCACGGGGTGGATGGCGAATTTCACCTCCACGCCCTTGTGTTCCAAGACATCGGTGAGTTCCTTCAACGCATGCTGCGCCTGGGCCACGGCCATGCCATAGCCGGGGACGATAATCACTTTGGAGGCATGGCCCATGAGAAACACGACATCCTCCACCGCCGCTGATTTGATGCCCTGACCCGTGGCGGCGGCGAGCGGCGTCTCGGCGCCCGCCGTACCGCCAAAACCGCCGAGCACAATGGAGACAATCGAGCGATTCATGGCGCGCGACATGATGTAGGACAGGATCGCACCCGAGAAGCCCACGAGCGCGCCGGTGATAATGAGCAGGCTGTTGCCGAGCGTAAAACCCGTGGCCACCGCCGCCCAGCCCGAATACGAGTTGAGTAGCGACACCACCACCGGCATGTCGGCGCCGCCGATGGGCAGGATGACCAGCACGCCGAGCGCGAAGGCGATGAACGTCGCGGCGAGGAGCGAATGGAGGTTGTCGTGCAGCACGAAATCTACGCCGAAGCCCAGAATGGCCAGCACGAGCACGAGATTGATGATATTCCGGCCCGGGATAAGGAGCGGCCGGCCGGGTAACAGCGCCTGCAACTTGCCGAAGGCCAGCACCGAACCGGTGAAAGTGACCGCACCGATCACGCTGCCGATAAAGATCTCGGTCAGCAATACAAAATCGGGCGCGGCGGCGCGCGCGTGGGTGAGGTAGGTTCCAACGGCGACGAGTACCGCGGTCAGGCCCACGAAGCTGTGCAATGCCGCGACCAGTTGCGGCATTGCCGTCATCTTGATGCGCAGCGCCAAGATCGTGCCGATGATGGCCCCGCCGAGGAGCCCGGCAACGATG
>JBCKVB010000074.1:0-2322 GCA_038924245.1 Gammaproteobacteria bacterium
GGCAAGCAGGTGATGGGCGTCGAGCGCAGCACGTTTTTGATAGACAAAAAAGGCGTGTTGCGTAACGAGTGGCGCAAGGTGAAGGTGGAGGGGCATGTGGACGAGGTGCTGGAGGCGGTGAAGGC
The DNA here is from genome assembly GCA_038924245.1 of Gammaproteobacteria bacterium. GTDB lineage: Bacteria > Pseudomonadota > Gammaproteobacteria > SURF-13 > SURF-13 > SURF-13. The sequence goes on from JBCKVB010000074.1 coordinate 126, forward strand.
ACTCAGCGATTAGAGCCCTCACCTCCGCCCTCTCCCAGGGGGAGGGGTTTTAGTTTAAGGGTGCTAAAGTTTATGCCCAGAAAAGAAGTCACCGGCAAACGCATCTTCGTGCTCGACACCAACGTGTTGATGCACGATCCCACCGCGATCTTCCGTTTCCACGAGCACGACATCTATCTCCCCATGGTGGTGCTGGAGGAGCTGGACGCGAGCAAGAAGGGCGTGTCGGAGGTGGCGCGCAACGTGCGTCAGGTGAGCCGTTTCCTCGATGACCTGATGGCCGATGCGAGCAAAGAAGAAATAGACCAGGGCCTGCCCTTGCCCGCGTTCAATCACACCGGCACGGGCGTGGAGGCGGTGCGCAGCCGGTTGTTTTTCCAGACGCGGCCTTTGCTGAGCGGGCCGCACGACAGCCTCTCCGGTGACAAGCCGGACAACAACATCATCGCCACCGCGTTCGCGTTGCAGAAGGAATATCCCGACGCCACGGTGATTCTGGTTTCCAAGGACATCAACCTGCGCATTAAGGCGGCGGTGCTCGGCATTTACGTCGAGGACTATTACAACGACCAGGTGCTGGATGACGTCAATCTGCTGTTCAAGGGTTACGCGGAGCTGCCTGCTGATTTCTGGGAGCGCCACAGCAAGGACATGGCCTCGTGGAAGGAGAGCGGGCGCACGTTTTATAAACTCACCGGGCCGCGGGTGCAGGAGTGGCATCCGAATGAATTTCTCTACAGCGCGGGCGACAGCGGTTTCGAGGCCATCGTGCGCCGGCTCGACGGGCAAAGCGCGACCATCGAGCTGATCCGCGATTATCAAAGCTCGCGCCACACGGTGTGGGGCATCAATGCGCTGAACCGCGAGCAGAACTTCGCGCTCAACCTGCTCATGGACCCGGAGGTGGATTTTGTCAGCTTGCTCGGCGTGGCCGGCAGCGGCAAGACCCTGCTCACGCTCGCCGCGGGGCTGGCGCAGGTGTTGGAGGAGAAGCGCTACGGCGAGATCATCATGACGCGCGTTACGGTGCCGGTGGGCGAGGACATCGGTTTCCTGCCCGGCACGGAAGAGGAAAAGATGACGCCGTGGATGGGCGCGCTGATGGACAATCTCGAAGTGCTGACCAAGTCCGACGTGGGCGGCGACTGGGGGCGTGCCGCGACCAACGATTTGCTGCGCAACCGCATCAAGATCCGCTCACTCAACTTCATGCGCGGACGCACCTTTTTGAACAAATTCATCACCCTGGATGAGGCGCAGAACCTCACCTCCAAGCAGATGAAGACGCTCATCACGCGCGCCGGGCCGGGCGCCAAGGTGGTGTGCCTGGGCAACGTGGCGCAGATAGACACGCCTTACCTCACCGAGACCACCTCCGGCATCACCTACGTGGTGGATCGCTTCAAAAACTGGCTCCACAGCGGGCACGTGACGCTCACGCGCGGCGAGCGCTCGCGTCTGGCCGATTACGCCTCCGAGGCGCTGTAAGGCCCCCCTCCCCCAAAGGGGTACAGGTGGTTGCCAAATGGCGCGGTTTCCGCTATACACCTAGCTGAATACTCCACAAAAAGGGGAGTCCATGGCTGCCACACGGAATGGGGGTTGGGTGCTGTTGCTCAGCGGCGCGGTACTCATTCTTCTCGCGCTGTATGTTTCCGATTCTTTAATGTTGCTACAGTCTTCGCTGCTGCACTTTTTTGAGCATATGCAAATGCTGTGGGCCGATATGGCGCTCATGCCCAGAGTGATTCTGGCGCTGGGCGCGGTGGTGTTGATCGCCGGGCTGCTGGTGCTCATCTTTCACGGCCGGCGTACCCGGCGCGATATCTGGCGCTGAGTAAGAGTAGCAAACTTACTCTATTGAAAGAATGAATTTCCATTGCTGTTCCGTAACCGGCATCACGGACAAACGGGTGCCGCGCGCAGCATGTCGTGCATGTTGAAAGCGCCGGCCAGCTTGCCTTGCGCGTCCACCACCGGGAGGGCGTTGATCCTGTATTTCTGCATCAGTTGCAAGGCCTCGGCGGCGAGTATGCCGGAATGCACGCTTCTGCAGTTGCGCGTCATCACATCAGCGATGAGCGTGGTATGCACGTCCATCCCATGATCCAGGGTGCGGCGCAAGTCGCCGTCGGTGAAAATCCCCAGCAGCTTGCCGTCGTGATTGACGATGGTGGTCATACCTAAACCCTTCTTG
>JBCKVB010000075.1:0-2255 GCA_038924245.1 Gammaproteobacteria bacterium
ATGAAGCGCATCTTTTTATTCCTGGTCACCAACATCGCGGTGCTGGTGGTGCTCAGCATCGTCCTGCGGCTGCTTGGCGTGGACAGAATTCTCGATCAGCAGGGCGTGGGGCTCGATATGAGTTCGCTGCTCATCTTCGCCGCCGTGATCGGCATGGGCGGCGCGTTCATCTCGCTGGCCATATCCAAGTGGACGGCCAAGCGCCTCACCGGAGCGCAGGTAATAGAACAGCCGCGCAATCCGACCGAGGTCTGGCTTCTGGACACCGTGCGCCGTCAGGCGCAAAAGGCCGGTATCGGCATGCCGGAGGTGGCGATTTTCGACACGCCGGAGGTGAACGCCTTCGCCACCGGCATGATGCGCAACAAAGCCCTGGTCGCGGTGAGCACCGGCTTGCTGCGCTCCATGAGCCAGGATGAAGCCGAAGCGGTACTGGGCCACGAGATCAGCCACGTGGCGAACGGCGACATGGTGACGCTGGCCCTGATTCAGGGCGTGGTCAATACCTTCGTCATCGTGCTGTCGCGCGTGGTGGGCCATGTCGTAGACCGCGTGGTGTTTAAAACGCAACGCGGCCACGGCCCGGCGTTTTGGGTGACCACCATCATCGCGCAAGTGGTGCTTGGCATCCTAGCCTCGGTCATCGTCATGTGGTTTAGCCGTCAGCGCGAATTCCGCGCCGACCACGGCGGCGCCACGCTGGCCGGACGGCACAAGATGATTAGCGCGCTGGAACGCTTGAAGGCCGCGCACGAGCCCGCGCAATTGCCGGATCAGCTGGCGGCGTTTGGCATCTCCGGCGGTATCGGCCGGGGTATGAAACGCCTGTTCATGAGCCACCCGCCGCTGGACGAGCGCATCGCGGCGCTGCAAAGCACGCAATAAGTAAATTTTATAACTTATAATAAAACGGCCCGCACTTGGCGGGCCGTTGTCTTTTAAGGGGTCACTCATGCCGTTATTACGCAGTTTCGCGGGGCTGCGCCCACGCCCGGACTACGCCACGGAGGTCGCGGCGCCGCCGTATGACGTATTGAACAGCGCCGAGGCGCGCTCGCTCGCCGCCGGCAAGCCGTGGAGTTTCTTGCACATCTCCAAGCCGGAGATTGATCTTGCCCCCGGCGTTAATCCATACAGCGCCGAGGTGTACGCCCAGGGCGTGGAGAATTTCCGCAACATGCGCGATAAGGGCATTCTGCGGCAGGACAACGCGCCGTGCTTCTATCTCTATCGCCTCACCCTGGGCGCGCACACGCAGACCGGCGTGGTGGCGGCGGCTTCCGTGGCCGCCTACGACAGCGGACGCATCCGCCGCCATGAACTGACGCGCCCCGACAAGGAAGACGACCGCGTGCGCCAGATAGACGCGCTCAACGCGCAGACCGGCCCGGCGCTGCTCACCTACCGGCGCTCCAAGGCGATAGATGAACTCGTCGCCGCGCACACGCAAACCAGACCGGAATACGACTTCAGCGCGCACCTCGGCGTAGCGCATGCCTTGTGGATGATGAACGACGCCGCGGCGATCAAGCAATTGACCGCGGCGTTTGAAAACATCGAGCGTCTGTATATCGCCGACGGGCATCATCGCAGCGCCGCCGCCTCGCGCATCGCGGGCGAGCGCCGCAAGGCCAATGCGCGTCACACGGGCGAGGAAAACTACAATTATTTTATCAGCGTGGCCTTCCCGGACAACCAGATGCAAATCCTGCCCTACCACCGCGTCATCAAGGACTTGAACGGCTTGTCAGGCAAGGAGTTTCTTGAACGGCTGGAAAAAAGTTTCACCGTCACACCCATCAACACGGCTTTGGCCGCTCCCGGCATCCTGCCTCCCGCGACATTCGTACATCCATGTACAGCACAGCCGGCGCAGGCCGGAGAGTTCGGGTTGTATCTGGAATCGCGCTGGTATCAACTCGTCCTGAAACCGGAACTGATTCCGCGCCACGACCCGGTGGCGCGCCTAGACGTGAGTCTGCTGCACCACTACGTCATCGAACCGCTGCTCGGCATCCGCGATACGCGGCGCGATCAGCGCATAGACTTCGTGGGCGGGATACGCGGCCTGAAGGAACTGGAGCGGCGCGTGGACAGCGGCGAGATGGCGCTCGCCTTTTCGCTCCACCCCACGCGCATGGATCAGCTCATCTCGGTGGCCGACGCCAATGAGCTGATGCCGCCCAAGTCCACCTGGTTCGAGCCCAAGCTGGCCGACGGCCTGGTGTCGCACCTGCTGTGATTAAGCGGACAAT
>JBCKVB010000076.1:0-2097 GCA_038924245.1 Gammaproteobacteria bacterium
TGTCGCAATAGCCGCAGCGCAGCGGGCAGCCGGTGAGGCGCACGAACACGGTGGGCAGGCCCACGGTGCGTGTCTCGCCTTGCAGGGAGTAAAAGATTTCCGTGACGCGCAGGCGCGCCTGCTGCGCGTCGGCGTTTTTGGAAACCGGATGATCGAGCACTGCGTCAGGCATACGGGCATTTTACACCCGTTGCACCTAGGCTAGCGCCCTTCCTTTTTCATCCTCTGTAAACGGTCGTCGGCCAATTTGGCCGCGTGTGTGCCGGGGTAGTTTTTTACCACATCAGTGAGCGCATTGCGCGCCTCGTTCCAGGCGCTGGTTTCGTAATGCACAAACCCGATCTTGAGCGCCGCATCGGGACGTTTGGCGCTGCCGGGATAGCGCTCCAGCACGGTTTGAAACGCCTGCAAGGATTCCTTGAAGCGGCGCGTGACGTAATAGGTTTCGCCCAGCCAGTATTGCGCCTTGTCGGCATTCGCCCCGTTCGGATAGCGCTTCAGATAATCGCGGAACGCCGCAACCGCCTTGTCGTAGTGCGCCTCCTTGAGCAGCGTAAAGGCTTGTTGGTAGGCGGCCTCTTCTTCCGCGCTCGCGGCAGGTGCCGCCGGTGTGGCGGCGGGTTTTGCCGGGCTGGATGATGGCGCTCCCGGGGGCGGCGGCGCGATGGTGCTTTCGATACCCGAATCCGCGCTCTCGGCGGGGCTATCAGCCGCACTTGCTGAAGAGGGTGGCGCGAGCCGCTTTTCGATCTCGGACAGCCTGCGGTCGAAATCCCGCAACGCATTGAGCTGACCTTGCTTCAATCCGCCGAGACCGTGGCCTTGCTCTTCAAGCTCGCCTTGCAGACGCTGCAAGTCCCTCTGCATGGGCTCGATACGCAAAACAATCTCGCTCTGGCCTTCCGTGAGCCGCTCCAGGCGCGCGACGCGCTCCTCCATGCTGAGCGGCTTGCGCTGCTCCTCCGCCGCGCTCGCATAAAGCGCGGGGAGGAACAGCGCAAAGAAACAAAGCGCGCGCAGGCGCGGCATCATCAACGCCGGGTGTAGACGATCTCGACGCGACGGTTTTGGCCCCAGGCGCTTTCATCGTGACCGGATGCCACCGCCTTCTCTTCGCCGTAGCTTACGGTTTGAATCTGCGCGCTCGCCGCACCGCCCGCGAGCAACAGGGAACGCACCGCGTTGGCGCGCTGCTCACCCAGCGCCAGGTTGTATTCGCGTGAGCCGCGCTCATCGGCGTGGCCTTCCAGCGTGACGGCGGCCTGCGCATTGTCCGCCAGGTGGCGCGCATGCGCGGAAACCGTGGCGCGGAACTCGCCCTTCACCTCGCTGCTGTCGAATTCAAAATAAATGAGACGCTTGGCGAGCGGGCTGCTGGGATCATCCAGCTCGGCGCCGGTGAATGCGCCGCCATCGCGCGCAGCGCGCCCTTCTTCCATGCCGCCCTCCGCGCCGCGGTCTTCGACACCGGCGCCTTCCGGTTTGGTGGGTTTGCTGGGGCAGCCGAACAGCAATACGGCAGGCAGTACGATGAGCAATAATTGACCGAAACGTTTCATTCTGAATAACTCCTTGTGGTTGTGGTTTACTGTTGAAGAATCAGACGCCGGCCGAACGGCGACCAGACGGCTTCCCGCACGTCGCCCTCCGTGAGCAGCAGGCGTTGACGCACGCGTCCATCCACCGACACCGCCGCGAGCACGCCCTTACTGCCCTCGTTGGTCGCATAGATAATTATAGCACCATTGGGCGCGAAGCTGGGCGATTCGTCCAGCGTGCGCTCGGTGAGCACGCGCAGCGCCTTGCTTTCCAGGTCCAGCACCGCGATGCGATACTGGCCGCGCTGCCCATGCACCATGGCGAGTAGTTTACCATCCGGCGAGTAGCGCCCGCGCGCATTATAATCACCCTCGAAGGTGACACGCTGCGCGTTGCCGCCCGCGGCCGACATCATATAAAGCTGCGGTTTGCCGCCGCGGTCGGAGGTGAACACGATGCGGGCGCCGTCCGGCGACCATACCGGTTCGGTGTCTATCGCGGGGTTGCTGGTGAGCCGTTCCAGCACCTTGCTCGCCAGATTCATCACGTAAATTTCCG
>JBCKVB010000077.1:0-2061 GCA_038924245.1 Gammaproteobacteria bacterium
CGGATTGACCTTGTGCGGCATGGTGGAGGAGCCGACCTCGCCCGCGACGGTCTTTTGCCTGAAATAGCCGAGCGAGATGTAACCCCAGATGTCGCGGTTAAAATCAATCAGCACGTTGTTGAAACGGCTCAAGGCGTCGAACAGTTCCGCCATGTAATCGTGCGGCTCGATCTGCGTGGTGTGCGAATTCCAGCCCAGTCCCAGGCTCTTCACAAAATTTTCGTTGAGCGTGGGCCAGTCCACTTCCGGGTAGGCAATGCGATGCGCGTTGTAATTGCCCACCGCGCCGTTGAATTTTCCGAGCAGCGCGACGCCGGCAACCTGCGTGCGCTGGCGCAGCAGGCGCGCCGCGCTGTTGGCCATTTCCTTGCCGAGCGTGGTGGGCGTCGCGGGCTGTCCGTGGGTGCGCGCCAGCATCGGCTGCGCGGCATGGCGCTCTGCGAGACTACGCAGCGCTTCTGTCAATTTATCCATCAGCGGCAGCAGCACCTGCGCGCGCGCCTCGCGCAGCATGAGCGCATAGGCGATATTGTTGATGTCCTCCGAGGTGCAGGCGAAATGCAGGAACTCGGCGGCGGCCTGCAACTCCTGGTTGCCCTTGACCTGCTCCTTGATAAAATACTCGATGGCCTTTACATCATGGTTGGTGGTGCGTTCGATTTCCTTGACGCGTTGGGCAGCCTGCAAGTCGAATTTCTCAACGATGGCGTCGAGCGCGTGCCGGGCCTGCTCGCTGAACGGCGGCACCTCGCGCAGCGCCGGATCAGCGGCGAGCCACTGCAACCAGCGGATTTCCACCAGCACCCGGTGGCGGATCAGGCCGAATTCGCTGAACACGGCGCGCAACGCCTCGGTCTTGCCCGCGTAACGCCCGTCTAGGGGGGAAATTGCAGTGAGATCAGAATGTTCCATTTGCTTAGGGTAGCGTCAAACGCGCTAGAATCCTAGTCCGCCATGGCAAAAAAATCACAAAGCCTGCAAAAGCTGTTGGCCGAGGTGCGCGCCTGCCGCGCCCGGAGTGCGCGGAACTGTGGCGCGAGCGGCTGCACGCGGCCCTGCCGCGGGTCGAGCTTACCCTGCTCATCGGGCAGTACGCGCAGCGCTATTACCTGGGCCAGCGCAGTAAACCCACCTTGACCGAAACCGTGCGCCATTGGCGCGAGTATCTGCCGCACACCCTGCCACTACCGCACCCTTCGCCGCGCAACCTGCTTTGGTTTAAGCGCAACCCGTGGCTTGAGCGCGAGGTGATTCCCGTGCTGCGGGAGAAAGTGCATTGCCTGCTGTCTAATCAGGATTACGTATCGGCGCAGGCGCAAAAGCGATAAAATGGTGGTTTATATCAGGATCAACCCCAGTGCTGGTTAGTTATCGTCAACACGTCACGGAGCGCGCGGCTCAAGGCTTGCCGCCGCTGCCTTTAAACGCCAAACAGACCGCCGAACTGGTCGAGCTGTTGAAACATCCGCCGGTCGGCGAGGGCGAGCTTTTGCTGGAGTTGATCACCCAGCGCGTGCCGCCGGGTGTGGATCAGGCGGCCTATGTGAAGGCCGGATTTCTCGCGGCGCTGGCCTCGAACGAGGCGCACTCGCCGCTCATCACGCGCCAGCGCGCCGTGGAACTGCTCGGCGCCATGCTGGGCGGCTACAACATCCACCCGCTGATTGATCTTCTGGACGATGCCGAACTCGCGCCGGTGGCGGCAGAGGCGCTGGGCCATACGCTGCTGATCTTCGATGCCTATCACGACGTGGTTAACAAGGCGAAAAAGAATCGCCACGCGCAACAGGTGTTGCGGTCCTGGGCCGAGGCCGCGTGGTTCACGCGCCGCGCGCCGCTCGCCGACGAGATCACCGTCACCGTGTTCAAGGCGCCGGGTGAAACCAACACCGACGATCTCTCGCCCGCCTCCGAGGCGTGGAGCCGACCTGACATCCCGCTGCATGCCAGGAGCATGCTCATCAATAAAATACCGGACGCGCTCGACGCCATCGAGGCGTTGAAAAAGAAAGGCCATCCGCTGGCCTACGTTGGCGACGTGGTCGGCACCGGCTCCTCTCG
>JBCKVB010000078.1:0-2044 GCA_038924245.1 Gammaproteobacteria bacterium
ACATGACAAGGTTTCGTTTCTATCCCCAAACACGGTATGGTCAGTTGCAATATCTCAATTTGAGATATATACTCTATCCGTGCACATAATCACAAGAAAGCGGCTAAGGGAGTTTGGCGCACGGCACAGGGAGGCGGTATCACCCCTGAATGTCTGGTATGTGATTATGTCGAGAACTGATTTCGGTTCTTTTGCTGAACTCAGGAAGGTGTTTCCATCGGCGGACAAGGTGGGGAAATTTACGATATTCGACATCGGCGGCAACAAATACCGATTGATCGCGGCTATCCATTACTGCCGCAAGAAGGTTTATATCCGGCATGTGTTGACGCATTCCGAATATGATCTGGATAAGTGGAAGGAGTAAGCAATGTTGGCAAAACAGATTGAGCAGGTGAACAAAGACTACCGCAAAATCCGTGCGGTTGTGCCGCTTGGCGTCCTGCGTACCAAGAAGGACTATGAAAAGGCCGTGAAGACCTTGGACGCTATTCTGGATGAGATCGGCGAAAACGAGAGCCACCCCTTGGCGGAACTGGGCGATGCGCTCAGCCTTTTCATCGAAAACTACGAGAATGCGCATGTTCGGATCCCACGCGCCGAACCCGCAGGGGTCTTGAGAGCCCTCATGCAGGAGCATGGGCTCAGGCAATCGGATCTACGCGAGATCGGCAGTCAAGGCGTGGTGTCAGAAGTGCTGGCCGGACGGCGCGACTTGAACGCCCGCCAGATCAGTAAACTGTCGCGGAGGTTCGGCGTTTCTCCGGCAGTGTTTATGTAAGCCGTCGGCAAAGTAGGGCCGGAGTCAATGTCGGGGCCGGCGCGGAGTTTACACTGAGCGAAGTGAATGTGCGCCTTGCCGCGACCTACTTGCTAAGGCCTCGCGCAGAAATAACTTGATAAAGCAGACGTAGGTCAGGCTGCGAAGCTGCCTGACAAACCCTCTGTCACGGAGCGCTGCGCGCACCATGACCTACATGCTATGCTACGATAAGCCGCATTATCAAGGCGGTGGAAACAACATCATAATACAAGATGTGACCCTATGCGCTTGATGACCCTATGCGCTTGACCCGGAGGTGGCTGATTGGAGCCAAACCGTGCGCGGGCGGTTCTATCGTCCCATTAAGGAGCCGATCAGCTTGCGTGTGGATGCCGACGTGCTTGCCTGGTTCCGCTCGATGACCACCAAGTATCAATCGCAGATGAACAAGGCATTGCGCGAATATATGGAACAGCACAAAACCCCGCACGCCGTTTCTAGACGCGCAGGATTCACGCGACGAGGACAAGAATAAAATTAAAAGTTTTGCCCACCCTGCTTGGCTGAATTCGCACGTTGGACAAAAGGTGAAAAGGAGATGACATGGCAATACCCGATTTCCAATCCATAATGTTGCCGCTCATGCGGTATTGCCGTGATGAAAAAGAACACAACACCGGGGAAACGGCCGACGCATTAGCCGCCGAGTTCAAATTGTCGGAAGAAGAAAGAAAAGCCCTTTTGCCAAGCGGTGTTCAGGAAATCTTCGTCAACAGGCTGCATGGGCGAAATCGCACTTGAAAATGGCGGGCTTGTTGGAAAGCCCCAGGCGAGGCGTATTCAAAATCACGCCTCGTGGTCTTAATGTCCTTCAGAAGAACCCCCCATCTATCAATCTGAAATACCTCTTTCAATTCCCTGAGTATGTGAATTTTAGAAACACGAAGCGCACAAAAGCCGAGACGGATGATTCAGAAAACAATCACCCCGCCGCAACCCCAGAAGAAACATTAGAAAATGCCTACGAGAAAATACGGCAGGACTTGGCCGTAGATTTACTTCAGCGGATGAAATCATGTTCTCCGGCGTTCTTTGAGCGTCTTGTCGTAGAGGTTATCGTCAAAATGGGATATGGTGGCACACGACAAGATGCTGGCAAGGCCATTGGTAAATCGGGTGATGGCGGAATCGATGGAATCATAAAAGAGGACAAACTCGGGCTGGATACCATCTATATTCAGGCAAAACGATGGGAAAACACGGTCGGTCGGCCAGAAATCC